>NZ_JAJPRF010000003.1:300000-449211 GCF_021206925.1 Rhodoflexus caldus
ATTGCAAAACTACTTCCAGCATCTTATCCCCAACGCCCAGTTTGTGTACGGTTTCCATACCCGATTTTACTTCGGCAAAAATGGTATAGCGCCCGTCTAAGTGGGGTGTGGGAATATGGGAAATGAACCACTGGCAACTTTCGGTGTCTTTTCCGGCAGATGCCAGCCCGACTGCTCCGGCATGGTAGTGCAGCGGTGCAAATTCTGAGCGCAGCGTATAATCCATGCCGCCGTAGCCATCGCCGCGGGGGCAGCCTCCCTGCACGACAAAATCGGGCACTACCCGATGGAACGTTTTGCCGTTGTAGTAGCCTTGTTGCACTAATTTTATAAAACTCACCACCGAGCCGGGGGCTTGTTCGGGCAGCAATCGGAATACGATATCGCCTTGTGTGGTTTTAATGAGCACCTCTTGTCCTTGTTTAATGCTTGCAAGGGTTTTTCGGTCAATCGGATGATTCCAGCCTAATTGGGGTGCTTTGGGAGCAGGGCGGCCTGTAATGTGGGCAATAGCTTTTTCTATCTCAATCAGCGTTTCTATATCGCGGGGCAGTGGCAAACCTTGCTTTGCCTGATATAGCAGGGTAGTATCGCCTTTGAGATATTGTGCGTAGCCGTTGGCAGGGTTTGCAATAGCACCCGCCGCAAGGGCAATCAGTGCTGCATCTTTGCTGCCAAGCGCTGCCGTAATTTGCTGCCTTACAAAATCTTTGTCGGGCAGCGTGGCAAAATCGGCACGGCTTTGTATTTGCAGCAGTCCTTCCAGCGCTGATGTGCGCACAAAAGGGTGGTTGCTGTCTGCCGAAAGATATTTTGCCAGCAGTTGATTGTTTTTGGTATCTTCTGCCAGTGCTTTGAGTAAAAATCCCTGCTCATAAGGGTCTGTGCTTTTTTTGAGCAGGTCTTCTACAAACGACTGTCCGCCGCTGGGGTGAAATTTCATCACTGTTCCCATGACCAAAGCCCTTGCACGCGGGTTGCGCACGCTGTCTATGATGCTGTAAAAGTATTTGATATTGACTTTGTCGGCTTTGTTGCGCACTGCTTCGGCGGCTGTAACGGCAATATTGGGTTGCGTGCTGCACAGCGACCGTCCGATAATTTCTTGTATGGGTTCTAACGAAGCAGGATTTTTCTGCGAACCGATGGCACGGAGTGCCGCCACCCGTACTTCATAGGCTGCATCCTTTTGGATGATTTCCAGTAATTTTTGTTGTACTTCTGCCAAAGCTGAGTTGCCAAGTGCCAGTGCGATGTTCAGCCGCACGTGCGGATGATTGTCGCTAAGGGCTGATAAAAGCTCGCGAGTGATGGGGTCGTAGGCTTTGTCGGGGTTGCGGGCAAAATAGTTGGCAGCCATCACGCGCAGCGAATCGGGATAATTTGCCGCAAGAAAACTCAGTGCTTTGCTGTCTCCCGCCGGAAGGCGCAGGCGTTTCCACGTAAGCGCACGATAAAGCCCCGTCATCTGCCCGTAGCGCTGCGGTGCCTGTTCGGGTGCGTCGTAGCGCAGGGCTGCCAATACTTGCAAGGCTGCCGAATCTGCACATTTGCCCAATGCTTCCGCCGCCGCTGCCGTAACCTCCGCCGCTTTGTCTTTCTGAATGGCAAAAATCAGATGAGCGGCAGATTGTGTGCTGCCTGTTTGCCCGATAGCATACGCTGCCATTTTTCTGACGCGGGGTTCGGTATCGTTCAACAGCCGATAGAGTGCGGAAAGTGCTGCCGTATCTTGCACCGAAGCCAGTGCCAATGCCACCGCCTCGCGGTAAGTTGCCGAAGGATGCTGATGGAGCGCGACGAGCGAATCGGTTGCGCGGTGGTCTTGTAAATCGGTAATCAGCCACAGGGTATCATCGGCAGCCAAGCGATTGGCGGCCTGTTGCTGCACAGCCCCTGTACCACAACCGATAACAGACAGAAAAAGGCAAAAAACAGCGAAAAGCAGTAAGGAGCGCATAGGCAAAACGGGCTAAGGAACTGCACTAAGTTATCAAAAAACTGCCGATTTAGGCTTTTGCAGTTTATATTTGCTTTTGTCCCCCAATTAATGAACGTATGGAATTTGACTTTTTAACCGCTCAGGCTGCTATTGAAAAAGCGATACAACAATTCAATCCGGGCGAAAATCCGGCAGAGTTATATGCCCCGATTCGCTATATCATGTCGCTGGGTGGCAAGCGGATGCGCCCCATGCTGATGCTGTTAGGCAAATATGCTGTTGCCAATGACTGGCAAAAAGAGGTGCAGGCTGCCATTGCGGTTGAAATGTTCCATAGTTTTACGTTGTTGCACGATGATATCATGGACAAAGCGCCTCTGCGACGCGGTCAGCCTACGGTACACGAAAAGTGGAACGACAACATCGCGCTTCTTTCCGGTGATGCAATGCTGGTGAAAACCTATGACCACCTGCTGGAACATACACCTCCTGCTCTTTTGCCGACAATCCTGCACCGATTTGGCAAAACCGCAGTAGAAGTATGCGAAGGCCAGCAAATGGATATGAACTTTGAACAACGCAAACGGGTGGAAATGGAGGAGTATATAACCATGATTCGCCTCAAAACAGCTGTTCTTCTGGGTTTTAGCCTCGAGATGGGCGCGCTGCTTGGCGGGGCATCTCCTGCAACAGTTGCTAATCTTTACGAATTTGGCCTCCAACTTGGCATAGGCTTCCAATTGAAAGATGATATTCTGGATGTGTACGGCGAACCCGATAAGTTCGGCAAGCAGGTAGGCGGCGATATCATTGCCAACAAGAAAACTTTCCTGTTGATTCGGGCATTGGAACTCGCCAACCCCATGCAAACCCGCGAATTAGACTATTGGCTGAGCGTTGACGATTTTGACCCTCAAAACAAAGTAGATGCGGTAAAAGAAATTTATGACCAACTGCATATACGCCAACAGGCAGAGGAAGCCATGAACAGCTATTTTGACAAGGGTTTTGCCGCATTGGCTGCTGCAAACTTAGCACCTGAACGCTTTGAAACGCTCCGTGCTTTTGCTCAATCTGTTATTGAACGCGAAAAATAATCGGCAACCATGCAGCTTTCCCTGACGACCATTTTGCTGTTGATTACATGTGTGGTAAGTATCTACGTTTTTACCCGCCCCGATTTGCAGGAGCGCCTGATGCTTAATCCTTACCGCGTAAACCGCAAAGGTGAATGGTATCGGTTTATCAGTTCGGGGCTGATTCATCAGGGATGGGTGCATTTGCTGTTCAATATGTTCACCTTCTACTTTTTCGGTCGGTGGATTGAGCGCTATTTTGTGATTATACACGGGCAGGAATTGGGCTATTTCTATTTTCTGTTGTTGTACATCGGCGGCATCGTTGTTGCCGATATACCGACGTATTTGAAATACAAAGACAGCCCCTACTACAATTCGCTGGGTGCTTCCGGCGGTGTTTCGGCTATCATTTTTGCCGCTATTTTCTACAATCCTACCGAAGAAGTATGCCTGTATGCATTTTTATGCTTGCCCGGATTTATCTGGGGAGGTATCTATCTGGCATATTCCTACTTCTACGACCGTCAGGGCTCCGACAGTGTGAACCACTCAGCGCATTTCTATGGCGCACTTTATGGCTTTTTATTGGCCGTACTGATTCGCCCTTCGGCTATTGTGCATTTCTTTGATGCGGTTATACATTGGAGTATGTTTTAGCTCAGCTTTTCGGTCTTCATCTCGGCAATGCTTTTGGTTGCCCCCGAAAAACTGATGCCTATTAGGTACACCTCTTTGCCCTGTCCTAAAAACTGCTTGTAATAACCGTGCTCGTGGATTTGCTGCATGGCAACATCTGCCGATTCGTTGAGTTTGAATTCAAAAATGTAAACCTTGTTATCTATCTGCAACAGCGCATCAATGCGCCCCGTTGAGGTAGATACTTCCGAAGTGATGTGATACCCGCAGAGTTTGAAGGTTAAAAAGAAAATGGCATGAAAATATTTTTCCTGATGCCGGTCAAATACTTGGTAAGGGATGATGCAAACAGTGTATTGAAGATGTCCGGTATTGTATCCAAACTATTGGTTTTTAAGGCACGAAGCAGACTTGTTGGTACAGACATGCTCCTCGGGTTTTCCGAGAATCCCGATAAAATGTGCCTAAACATGGATTCGCGCACCTCTTTGTTGGGATAGTCCAGTATATAGTCGCCAAACTCATCTATTTTGCTTACAGTCAGGTAGCCGGTCTGAAAAAATAAAGGCACGAAGTTCACATGCTGAATATCCAGATTTTCGGCCTCTAAGGCACTTACCTCAATCCCCGAAAGGTCATAGACTTCCTCTTTTTTCAACAATTCAATCAAAAACTTTGGCGTGCCGCTTTCAAACCAGAAGTTCTGAAATTCGCCTGCCGTTAAAAAACTCAGGATGGAGTAAGGGTTGTAGAGAGTATCTCTACCGTTCCATGAAAATCCGTTGTACCATTCTTTAACCTGCACAAGCAATTCTTCAAGGCTGATGTTTTTTTCTTGGGCAATGAAATTCAGGTGTTCCGGAAA
The DNA here is from genome assembly GCF_021206925.1 of Rhodoflexus caldus. Taxonomy (NCBI): domain Bacteria; kingdom Pseudomonadati; phylum Bacteroidota; class Cytophagia; order Cytophagales; family Thermoflexibacteraceae; genus Rhodoflexus; species Rhodoflexus caldus. The sequence continues at coordinate 304,523 of NZ_JAJPRF010000003.1, forward strand.
ATATTGCAGCAATTCTTCTTGCGTATAGCCTAAAAAATTGTGGTAGTATTTGTTTTTGGACAAATCCGTCAGATTATTCAAATCTGAAAAAAGCGAAACTTTGGAGAAACGCGCGATGCCCGTCAGAAAGAACAAACGGATATGTGCGGAATTGCCTTTTACTACGCTGTAAAAAGTGCGCAAGATTTCCCGATGTTCGTATGCTTTTTTGTTTTCGCCCACTTCCAGCACATCGGTAATCGGCTTGTCGTATTCGTCTATCAAAATCACGACCTGCTTGCCTGTCTTTTCGTGCAGTTTTTGCATCAGGTCATTAAATTTACTGTCTATGCCGGCTTGCTTGAATTGTACATCATACGCAGCGGCTATTTCGTCTAAGCGGTTGCTGATTGCCTGTTCAAGCCCTTGTGTTCGGAATTGCATTTGGCTGAAGTCCAAATGAATGACGGGGTGCTTCTCCCACTCAATTTTGTCTTCAATGTAAAGCCCTGTAAAGAGGTCTTGCCTGCCTGAAAACAATTCTTTCAAAGTGCTGACAAGCAGCGACTTACCAAAACGGCGCGGGCGGGGAAAAAAGATGAATTTCTGCTGTTCAATAAACAGCAGGCGCTCAATGAAAGGTGTTTTATCTACATAAATGCAATTCTTTTTTCTCAGCTCCTCAAAAGACTGCTCGCCCGTAGAAAGTCGTGGCAGGTGATGCATATGCGCTTTGTTTTCCGTAAAGATAAAAAATGCCTGCCCCAAACGTAATGTTTCCATGGGACAGGCATTCTTAATATTTCAGGCACTAATGTTCCTGAAGAACTGTTAGTGCCTAAGGTTAGAATCTGCTTACTTCAACTCTTTCAGCAAGGTTTCCACTGCTTTTTCCAATTGCTGGTCACGGCCTTGGGCAACTGTTCCGTATTCATTGGCAATTTCAATGTCGGGATATAGTTGCGTATTTTCTAACCAGTTGCCTCTGGGGTCAGCTACGCCAAGGTTGGGGATACCAAACGTAATGGTAGGGTCTTGCATGTTTTCCCACCAGACAAAAGTACAAGTGCCCGGCACCGGCATACCTATCAACTTTCCGATGCCTAATTCTTTGTAGGCAAAGGGGAAGCAGTGCGCATCGGAGTAATTGCTCTCTCCTGCCAGTACTACGCTCGGCTTTGTCCAGCGGCTGGAAGGCTCCAGACCAATGCTGCGTTCTTCGGTGGCATAGTCCATAAACTTGCGTCCGCTGAGGAAAGTAGCAAGGTCGCTTACTAAGTCGCCACCGCCGTTGAAGCGCGTATCAATAACAACCGCCTGTTTCGTAGCCAGTCTGCCCAGTACTTCTTCATATACGGTGCGATAGCTTGGGTCATTCATGCCGCGCACATGCACATAGCCGATTTTTCCGCCCGATAATTTCTCTACCTCATTGCGGTTATTGGTTACCCAGCGGCGATAGAGCAGTTCGTTCTCATCATTCATGGAAATGGGCTTAACGGTTTCCTCATAGCGGGTGTTGGTGGCAGGGTCAAGCATGGAAAGCAGGGTGTATTTGCCTGCTTTGCGGTTGAGCAGTTGTGCATAGTCCATCTGCGGCGTAATTGCCACACCGTCTATCTGTTCAATGATATGGCCGACTTTTATTTTACTGCCTGCACTGATGAGCGGGCTTTTTTCCATGATTTCAACAATTTTCAAACCGTTGCCGTTGTAGCTTTGGTCATAAAAAGCCCCCAGAGAGGCTGTTGCATCGGCATTGGTCATAACGGCACCGCCATAGCGTGCGCCTGTGTGAGAGGCGTTCAGTTCGCCAAGTAACTCGCTGAACATTTCGCTCAGTTCATAATTATTGCTGATGTGCGGCAGATAGGCGGCATAATCCTTGCCCAACGATTCCCAATCTGCACCGTGTAAATCCGATTTGTAGAATTTTTTCTTCACTTGGCGGTGCAGGTGCTCAAACAGGTATTGGCGCTCGGCAGTCAGATTCAGATTCATTTCACCATTGAACGAAATGCCTTCGCGCTTGCCTGCTTCAGGGTCAATTTTTGCCAACTTGCCGTCAGAGAGCAGGAACAGGTTTTTCTGTTCTTTGTCCCACTGCAACTGTCCGCCGTTGTTGGCATCCAATTTCAGCACCATTTTGGTTTCACGGGTGCGCAGGTTAGTACTCCAAAGGTCATAGCCTTTTTCAAAGCGGGTGATGTAGTACAGTTTTTCGCCGTCTTTGGAAAGCACCGCATCCGACAGGCGGGAAGAGTGAATCGTGAGTTTGGCTTTGCGTTCCTGTAAGCCGTCCCAGTCAAAGCGGAGTGGGGCAGTGGCCGCTGTTTCTTTGCTGTCTTTTTTGTCCTTCTCCTCCTTTTCTTTGAGCAGGGCAAATTCTTCTTTGCTCAAACGGAAGCGGTCGTATGCCTCTTGTGTAAAAAACATGCCGTACACATCGGCTTCCTGTGTGCCGCTGGTAGCATAGCTGCGCAAACCGTCGCGGTTAGAAAACCACAGCATCATTTTGCCGCCGTTTACCCACTTAGGACGGCTGTCGTCATAGCCGCTTTGGGTCAGGTTGATAACAGCGCCTTTGCCGTCGGCACTTACCAGCCCTACTTCGCGAATCCAATAGCCCGGATTCAGGAAATTAACTAACAGCCACTTGCCATCGGGCGACCATTGGAAATACTGGTCGCCATCGGTGTGGGAATAGGTGTACGACGAAGGCAATACTACGCGGCTTGCTTTGGTGGCCGTGTTGTACACTTTCAGCGTGGTGCGTTCTTCCAAATAAGCAATTTCTTTGCCGTCGGGTGAATAGGCAGGCTGGAAGGTTTCTTTATCGGTAGCGATAATGGCTTCCTCTTTAATCAGTGTGGCATGGAAAAAATAGCTCTCTTCTTTGCGGGCAATGCTGCTCTGGTAAATTTTCCATGAGCCATCGCGCTCGGCGGCATAGAGGATGCTGCGCCCGTCGGGACTGAAACTGATGCTGCGCTCCTGCGTGGGAGTATTGGTAATGCGCTTAGTGATACCCCCATCTACGGACGTTACGAATACTTCGCCGCGCACCACAAAAGCAATCTCCTTGCCCGAAGGCGAAACGGCAAATTCACGCGCACCGTCGGTAATGCTCAAGGTGTGCTCCGTATTGGCAGTTGCTTCGGTAATGATGCTGATATTGACTTTCTGAGGGTTGCCGCCCGGTTTCAGGGTATAAATTTCACCGTTGAAACCAAAGCACAGCGTGCCATCGTTGGCGGCGCTCAGGAAGCGCACAGGGTGTTTGCTAAACTGCGTAACCTTAGTGTTAGCACCCGGCGCGGCCAGACTCATGCGGTGTACGTTGAAGGTGCCGCTTTCTTCGCTCAAATAATACAATTCATTGCCCACAGGCACAGGGTTGCGGTCTTCACCTTTGAATGTAGTCAGTTTGGTGTGAGTGCCCGCTGCCATATCATACACCCAAATATCGCGGGTGATGCTGGATGTGTGATGTTTGCGCCATTGGTCTTCGCCACCTTTTTTGTCGTGGTAAAATAAACGACTGCCTACAATGCGCACATCTTCGGCAGGTGTGGTGAGCAGTTGGGTTATTTTACCGCCTGTTGCAGGTACGCTGTAGAGTTCGGTCAGCACGCGTGAAGGAAACTGACGGTTAGTAGCTGCATCCATCCGCGCTGCCCCAAAGACAACTTGTTTGCCGTCGGGAGTAAAGCAGTAAGGCAACTCATTGGCCGAATGAGCCGTCAGCCTTTTGGCTTCACCGCCTTGTGCAGGCATCAGGAAAACGTCAAAGTTGCCGAAACGGTCGGAAGCAAAGGCAATTTGCGAACCATCGGGCGACCACACGGGCATGTAGTCATGTGCTTCGTGGAAAGTGAGCGGCATCGCCTGCCCGCCTGACGACGGTACTACATACAGATTGCCTTTGTAGGTAAATGCAATGCGGCTGCCATCGGGCGAAACCGAAGGATAGCGCATCCAACTTTGCGCCTGCACAGCCCAGCCGGACAGGCACAGCAAAAGGGTAGCAAGTATTCTCATGTAATTGGGAATAAATATTGGGATACAATAAAAATGTAAAGACAGGTTGATGCCGCAATATCGCTATTCTCCGTTGCTTTGCAATCAGTATGGGCAGGCGGTTTTTATACACACACCTGAAAGGTTTCTAAGACCTTTCAGGTTTAAGTGCTTGTTCCTCAGCAATTTAAACAAAGCATTTTTCGCAAATCACTTGCACTTTTGTATACATGAGGAGGGACGCACATATAATAAAAAAACAGCCTACCCATTACAGGCAGGCCGTTTTTTCAACCTATCAATCAACTATCAACTAAAACGTGTTAATCGCTTCGCTCAGGTCATAAACCGTAACGCCTTCTTTTGCCAGCAGGTTAGAAATGATACTTGCACCTGCCGCTGAACGATAGCCACCTGCACAGTGTACTACAACGGGCTTATTCTTAGGAATTTCAGCGATACGCTCGCGAAGTTCGGGCAGAGGCACTGCAAGGCTGCCGTCAAAAATTTTCTTCGTATTGATTTCTGACCAGTTGCGGATATCCACAATCGCATAGTCTGAAGGATGCTTGCGGAATGCTTCCACATCAATTTCAGGCGAAGTCAGTTCAGAGTATCCTTCCAATACGAACGCACCTTTGATAGCTTCTTCATAACCGATTTTAGCAGCTTTGGCAATCAGTTCGTTGAGTGTTGCTTCATCGGCTGCCACCAAATAGTACGGCTCTTCCGGATTAACGATGCTACCCAACCATGTTTCAAACTTGCCGCCGTTCATCAGGTTGATTGAGTTGCGCAAATGTCCTTTACGGAAATCTACCTGCGGACGTGCGTCAATAATCAGTACGCTGCGGTCTAATTGCTCCGCATCGGCTGCGCTGCGAACAGGCTTCAAGCGAGGCACTTTGCTGATGTTAGTGCTGTAAGCAGGAGCGCCTTTTTTGTTCATGTTTACGTCAAAGCCGAAATATTTAGGAATAAACGGCTGGTCGGCAATCAGTTCTTTCACAAATTCGTCTTCGCTCATCGGACGCAGGGCGTAGTTGCTCATTTTTTCGGCGCCGATGGTGCTGGAATTAGCACCGCTCAAAGCCTTACCGCAAAGTGAACCCGCGCCGTGTGCAGGGTATACCAGCACGTCATCATCTAACTTCATCAGTTTTTCGCGAGTGCTGTGATACATTTGACGGGCTAATTGTTCGCGCTGAGCAGTCAGGTTGCCTACGTTTTCGCGCAGGTCGGGGCGGCCTACGTCGCCGATAAACAATGTGTCGCCGGTGAATACTGCATGGTCTTTGCCGTTCACGCTCAACACGATGCTGATGCTGTCAGGCGAGTGACCGGGGGTGTTCATAGAACGCAGCGTGAAGTCGCCTAAGGTAATGGTTGCGCCTTCGTCAAATGCAACATGCTCATATTCAGCACCTAACAGTTTGCTTGCATACACCTTCGCACCTGTTTGCTGTGCAATTTCCAAGTGAGAACTTACAAAGTCGGCGTGTGGGTGGGTTTCAATAACGCCCACAATTTTAGCCCCGTGAGCTGCGGCAAAATCATAGTAAGGTTGAGGATTGCGAGCCGGGTCAATCAATACTACTGCTTTGTCCGATTCGCTCAAAATGGCATACGCATAGTGCGCAAGTCCTTTGTCTTCAAACTGTTCTATTTTCATAACTTTAAAAGTGATTGTGTGTGGTTTTCGTTTTTTTGATGATGCAAAGGTAGAAAGTATTTTTTAATAAAACAACATATGTTCATATATATTTTTTTTCATATGTTTTTCTGCCGATTTACGCTTGCTGCTGAGCCGCGATTGGCATACTCCCTGCGCGTTGAACGGTGGGCAAATACATTGGCATCAAACCAACCGAAGCGGGTTTTCTATCGGTGCGATAGCTCATTCTCATATCCCGATATCAGACTTTTCAACGCAACACACGGCAAAAAACCGAGCATTAATTTACGAAATCCGCGAAAAATCCGTATCCGCATCATCGGGAATAATTTACGGGCTATTTAAGTTCATGCGTTTTTACCTATTTTTGCCCGTAGTGTCGGGCTTTTGATGACTGCCTGATTTTCAACGGGAAACTTACGATTAATGAATATGGAACTTGTTTTGACCCCACCTACCAACGTGGTTGATGCCGAAGGAAACTTCACTAAGGATACGTATATGTACTGGTACGAAAGCATGTATCTGATGCGGAAGTTTGAAGAAAAGGCAGGGCAACTCTACGGACAACAAAAAATCAGAGGCTTTTGCCACTTATATATCGGTCAGGAGGCCTGTGCAGCCGGCGCTATTACCGCCCTGACCAAAAACGACAAATGGATTACGGCTTACCGCGACCATGCCCACCCGCTGGGATTAGGTACAAGTGCCCGAGCCGTCATGGCAGAACTCTACGGCAAGGCAACGGGCTGTTCCAAAGGCAAGGGCGGCTCTATGCACATGTTTGATAAAAACGTGAATTTCATCGGTGGGCACGGCATTGTAGGTGCGCAAGTGCCTATGGGGGCAGGCATTGCCTTTGCCGAAAAGTACAACAAAACAGGTAACGTTTGCATTTGCTACATGGGCGATGGTGCCGTGCGTCAGGGTGCATTCCACGAAGCCCTGAACATGGCGATGACTTGGAAACTGCCCGTCATTTTTGTGATTGAAAACAACGGCTATGCTATGGGTACTTCCGTACAGCGCACTTCTAACGTTACCGATTTGTACATCTTGGGTGAGGCTTACGAAATGCCCTCTATGCCCGTAGACGGCATGGACGTAGAAGCCGTGCATCATGCAGTAGCAAAAGCGGCAGAACGCGCCCGCGCCGGCGAAGGTCCCACGCTGTTGGAATTCCGCACCTATCGCTACCGCGGCCACTCTATGTCTGACCCGCAGAAATATCGCACCAAAGAAGAGGTAGAAGAGTACAAAAAGTTAGACCCGGTAGAGCAAGTGCGCGCTACCATTTTGAGAAAAGGGCTGGCAACCGAAGAGGATTTGGCAGCTATTGATGCCCGTGTAAAAGCTATTGTGGAAGATTCGGTTCAGTTTGCCGAGGAGTCGCCCTTCCCTGACCCTTCGGAGGCTTTTACCGATATATATTTGCAGCCGGACTATCCGTTTATCATGGACTAATCAATTATACCACAGAAAACAATAAAGCCTTCGCACTTACCGAAGGCTTTATTTATTATCAAGACTTCATGCCGACAACCGTTTTGCTGCTTGTCGGCGACTATTCCTCTTGCTTGCTTTTGGTATTATCTGCCTTTTTGAAATCAATGGAAACCGAATTTACGCAATAACGCAGCCCTGTCGGGTTAGGGCCGTCGTCAAAAACGTGCCCGAGGTGGCCATCGCAGCGGGCGCACATAATTTCGGTGCGCACCATGCCGTGCGAAGTATCGGTTCTGTACTTGATTCTGCCCTTGCCTATTTCATCAAAAAAACTTGGCCATCCACAGCCCGAATCAAACTTTTGGTCAGAACTGAACAGTTCGTAGCCACAAGCTGCGCAGGTGTAGATGCCCTTTTCTTTGTGCAGGTAAAATTTGCCAGAAAAAGGACGTTCTGTGCCTTTTTCCCGCAAGATGTAATACTGCTCAGGCGTGAGCGACTTGCGCCACTCTTCCTCTGTTTTGACTACTTTTTCTACGTTTGCCAAAGCCTTTTCATCTGCTTTGAGCTTTTTTGAGGTCATGTCCATATTTTGTCCGTTTGTGCAGTTGGCAAAAAGCAATGCCAGAGATGCAATAATCCAATATTTCATGTGCCGTTTTTCTTGATGAAAACGTTTGCGCGTCGGCTTTTGTTTGTAAGAGAGGTGGCTTTAACATCCATTAATATAGGCCTGAATATAGCCAATTCTAACGAAATTTGCCCCATAAATCCCAAATCACTCATATGTTGCACCTCAAACTGCCAACCGACCCGCGCTGGGCTGACATCGCCGAGAAAACGCTGGAAGACATTCTGACCGACCACGCCTATTGCGAGCAAAAGGCTGCCTCTACCTGCATTTCCCTGATTGTGGAATACCCTGATTATGAGAAAATTGTGGAAACGCTTACGCCTGTTGTAACCGAAGAATGGCAACATTTTGAGCAGGTGCTGGCACAAATCAGGAAGCGCGGCTTTAAATTGGGCAAACAGCGCAAAGATGAATACGTAGTTGCCCTAAACCAACTCATCACCAAAGGCGGTTCGCGCGAACAGCGGTTGGTGGATAAGTTGCTCATTTGTGCATTGATTGAAGCCCGCAGTTGCGAGCGATTTAAGATGCTGTGGCAAAACATCGCCGACGAAGAACTTTCCCGGTTCTACTACGAACTCATGGCTTCCGAAGCAGGGCATTATGTCAATTTTATTGAACTTGCCCGCGAAATCATGCCGCGCCCTGTGGTAGATGCCCGCTGGCAGGAATTCCTCAAAGCTGAGGCCGAAATTATTGAAACCTTGGGCGTGCGAGAAGGGAAGATGCACTAAGCCAGCGCACTAAACGCATACAGGAAAAAAAGCGCCAGCAAAACAACCGGAAGGGCAATTTTCTTTGCCCAAACTTTTACATTCGCACCACTGACCCCAAGCCGCCCAATCATGGAACGAACCGTGCCGCTGGCAGAAAGAATGCGCCCCAAGAGTCTGGAAGAATACGTCGGACAAGCCCACTTAACGGGCAAAGACGGCATTTTCAGCAAGATGATTCGCAACAAAAACATTCCTTCGTGTATTTTATGGGGACCGCCCGGGTCGGGAAAAACAACGCTGGCGCTGCTGTTGGCGCAAACCCTGCGTTTCCCGTTCTTTACCCTGAGCGCAATCAGTTCAGGTGTTAAAGAAATCAGAGACATTATTGACAAAGCAAAATTTCAGCCAAAAGCGATTTTGTTCATCGACGAAATTCATCGCTTCAACAAAGCACAGCAGGATGCCTTGTTAGGTGCGGTGGAAAACGGCACGCTGACGCTCATCGGTGCTACGACCGAAAACCCGTCGTTTGAGGTCAATGCCGCTTTACTTTCCCGCTGTCAGGTGTTTGTTTTAAAGCCTTTGAGCGAAGCGGATTTGCTCAATTTGCTGCAACGAGCCGTCGCCCGCGAAAGTGCCGATAAAAAAATCAACATCAGGCTTGCCCAGACCGATGCGCTGATTTCGCTAAGCGGCGGCGATGCCCGCAAAATGCTAAACCTGTTGGAAATGACCGTCAATAGCGCCGATGCCGATGCGGACGAAATTACGATTACCGACCGTGCCGTTGTGGAAGTTGCCCGACAGCGCACCGCCCGCTACGACAAAAGCGGCGAACAGCACTACGATATTATTTCGGCTTTCATCAAATCCATACGCGGCAGCGACCCCGACGCGGCGCTTTATTGGCTTGCCCGTATGCTTGCCGGCGGCGAAGACCCGCAGTTTATCGCCCGCCGTTTGCTCATTTTGGCTTCGGAAGACATCGGCAATGCCAACCCCAATGCGCTGTTGCTTGCCAACACCTGCTTTCAGGCAGTTTCTGCCGTAGGGATGCCCGAATCGGACTTGATTCTGTCGCAAACAACCATTTATCTGGCATGTTCGCCGAAGAGCAACAGCGCCTATAAAGCCATCCGCAAAGCACAGGAAGCCGTTGAAAAATTCGGCGATTTGCCCGTGCCGCTGCATTTGCGCAATGCTCCTACGCAATTGATGAAAAAATTGGGCTACGGCGCAGACTACCTCTATCCGCACGACTACCCCGAAAACTTCACCGAACAGCAATACCTGCCCTATGAGTTAAAAGAGCAGGTATTCTATCAGCCCGCCGACAACGAACGCGAGCAGGAAATGGCAAAACGCCAGAAAAAGCGTTGGAAAAATAAATGATGGATTGAATATGTTTTCCATAGCAAACGGTTTGTAAATCATTTGCTATGGAACGACGGAAGATTACTGCACCGTAACGGGGAAAGTTACGTCAATATCCGTTTCGCCGCCTGCTTGTTGGAAGTTGCTGCTGTTCAAGCCTGCAAATGCCTTGTTCAGGTCGTGGCGCAGTACAATGCGAAGCGAGCCGCTGCCTGCCGCCTGTGTTTCCATCACATTGCGCAAACCCAGCGGGCGATTGTTCTTATCCGCGTCGTCATAGCGATGCGTCATCAGCGTAGGGGGGGTGATGATGAAAAAGAACTGATGCTCATCGGCTTCGGTGCGGATTTCCGCCGTTTTGTCTTCGCGTTTGTTGCCTTCGTCTTTGGCAAGCGTCAGCGTTACGTTGTAGGCAGTGCGGGCGCGAAGCGGCGGCGCGGTAATGGTAGGCGGATTGCCGCCGTCACCGTCGGGGTCGCTGAACAGGAAAGTAACCGAAGCCCCGCCCGTAACGGGCGTAAACACCACTTCCATGCGGTTGATGGACTCTTTTTCATTTTCGGGTTCAGGGTCTTTGCGATTGCAACCGCTCAAAACAACAACAGTAAACAGCAAGGCATACAAGCCTGTACGCAAATTGAACATGGTTAAAATGGGTTTTAAGTGAATAAAATTTACAAACTGTATTTCAGGTAGAGTTGAAAATTTCGTCCCTGTTCGTCGGCGAAATAGCGGAATCGGTTCATATAGTCGCGGTAGGCAAGGTTGGCGAGGTTATGCACCGAAAAACCGATGTGCAACGCCTGCCTGCCGTGTTCGTAGCGGATGCCGCCGTCAAAGTTGAGCAGCGTATAACCTTTGGGTGGCGGGGCAAAGTCGCGTTCCGTTTCCGTGCGCCGTTGTTGCGCCGTTAAAAGGCAGCTAAGCGCGGCGTAAGCGCCCTTCCAGCAGCTTTCCGAAGGCATCGCAAGGTTGCGCCGCAGGGTTGCCGAGGCTTGGTCGGGCGGAATCCACGGCAGAAATGCGCCATTGGTCAGGTCGCGGGCGCGCACCATCGTGCCTTTCAGCAAGGTTTCCCACGCGGCGGAAGGCTGCCAGCGCAGGGTAAAATCCGCACCCGCAAGTTGTGCGTCGGTTTGTTCAAAATAAAAAACGGGAAATGCGCCGCGAATGGTCAGCCGCGTTTCGGCTTGCGGGGCAAGGTAGATGTAGTTGCCGATGTATTGGGCAAAGCCGCTGATTTCCAGACTGATGTTGTCGGTTTTTAGGCTTATGCCGTTTGTCCATTTCCACGATTGTTCCGATTTGAGGCTGTCGCTGCCAAACTCTAAGGCTGCCGCGCCGTGGTGCAGTCCTTCGCTGTAAAGTTCGTTGGGCGCGGGCGGTCGCCATGCAGAGGCTAATTGCGAGCGCAAGGTTAGTTTTTCGTTGATGTAATAAGCCGCGCCAATGGTTGCCGAAACGTTGTTGAACAGCCTTTCGGTGCGCTGCAAAACGTTATTGCGGTCAAATCGGCGCACTTCCATGTGGCGCAGGTCGTAGCGAATGCCTGCTTCGGCATCCCAACGGGCTGCCGAGTATTTCCAAATGGCAAAAGCACCTGCCGCCGTTACCCAATAGTTCGGCACTAAGGGGCGGATGCCCGTGCCGGGCGTGTTCAGGTTGCTTTGCAAAAGTCCGTTGAAACCGAATTTCCGATGCAAGGCAGTGCCTTTGCCTGATTCATAAACCGCGTCCAAAGTATGCGTGAACAAATTCAGGTCGAGGGCGGGGATGTTGTCGCGACCGCCGCGGCGGATGTCAAACTCTTGCCGTCGGTTGTGCTGAAAGCCGTATTGCCACTGCCATTCGCCTTGCGTTTGTTTAAGATATCCGTTGATTTTCAGTAAATTATGTGCAACTGCCTGCCGCGGGTTGCTGATTTGATAGCTGAAATCGGCACTGACGACGGGCCGCGGGCTGCTCATGGCAAATTGCAAATCGGTTAGGTTGCCGATGTGCGCACCTCTGAAAATACCCAAGTCGGTATTGAAACGGCTGAAAAATACTTCCGCGCCGTAGCGTTCTTTTTGGTAGCCTGCTGCCAGCGAAAAGTTGATTTCGCTTGCGCCCGTGTTGGCAAGAAAATAATCGGGTGTGTGCACATTGCCGCTGCGTTTGCCCGTCAGTTGCGCCCGCCAACCGATGCCGCCATGGTAGCCGCTCACTTGCCCCGAGGCAATGCCCTGCCTGCCGTTGCTTGCCCCTTGCAAGTGCCATTCGCTGCGGATGCCTGCCTGCACAGGCAACTTCGGCGGATTGACCAGCACCACGCCGCCCATCGCTTCGGCGCCGTATTGTACGGCTGCCGCACCTTTTACTACGGTCAGTTGCGATGCCGTGAACGGGTCTATTTCGGGGGCATGGTCTAAGCCCCATTGCTGCCCTTCCTGTCGGATGCCGTTGTTCAAAATCAGGATGCGATTGCCGTGCAAACCCTGAATAACGGGCTTGGCGATGGTTGCGCCGTTGCGCAACACCTGCACCCCGCTGATGTCGCCAAGGGCTTCGGCAAGTCCTTTGCCCTGCGTGCGTGCAAGTGCTTCATCGGAAACCGTGGCAAGCGTTGCTGTAGCCTTCCCGATGCCGATTTTTTCGTCTGTTACGGTAAGCGTTGCAAGTTCCAGCGTTTCGGGAATCAGCGGCAGCACTTTTTCCTCACCTGCGGGCAGCGTATAAACGGCATCTTTGAAACCTTCCTTGCTGATAATGATTTGTACGAATCGCTCACACCCGTTAAAGGCAAACGTTCCGTCGGCATCGGTTGTCAGGGCTTTGCCGCCGTCGTTCATCCGTTGCACCGATGCGCCCGCTACGGGTTGTTGCGTGTAGCCGTTGATTACCCTGCCTGCAATACGCCCGCTGCAAGGCGACTGCTGCGCCTGCACATGTAGGACAAGTATTTGTGTAAGTAGCAGGGAGAACAGTAAGCGCATCTATTTTTGCAATTGAGTTGCAAAAATAAATAAATGCAACTCAATTGCAAATAGCAATTAAAAATATCGGGTGAAGCCTTGCTTTACCATTTAACAATGTAGGTACATTCCATCGCACCGTTTTTTCGCGTAGGCTTATGATGGTCAAGCGATACGTTTACAATGGAAAAAGCAGGTTTAAATTTTCGTGCCATTGCCGTAATAATACCGCGGTCAAATTCGCTTGGATAAGGGTTGCGACATTCCATAACGGCTGTTTTGCTTTTTTCATCAAAAGAAACCAGTTTGTAGTAGCCGATTTCGCCGTTGCGGTGATTCATGTGGTAGGCAACATCAATAGAAGCCAAGGCACTTTTTAAATCGTTGATTTCGGGCGGGAAAGCAGCATTTTCAGGGATGGCTTTACCTACCGAAAACAGGGTGTTATCGCCAAAATTTTCGCCAATAGTGCGAAAGGCGTTCAACCAGTAAATCTGCGGATACCATCCATTTGGTTCAACATTGGGTAATTGATGCTGTGCCAAAATGGATAACATTGTGTCCCGATAAGCAGGAATCGCATTTACGAAGGCAAGAATTGTACGACCATTTACTTCTACAGCAGGGTCAAAAGGAATGTATTGAGCCATACCTGATACAATAAGGCGGAAAACAAAAAAGAACCCATGCGAAGTGTTTGTCAGGTATGGTGTTAAATTTCTAAAAAAAAAGGCAAACAGCCAATAAGCCGTTCGCCTTTTTTAGATATACTAAGTCTGATTAGTCGTCGTTTCTGCCGCCGAAGAGCATCATTATGTAGTAAAGCAGTGTAGCTATGGAACCGATAGCGGCAACTACGTAGGTCATGGCTGCCCACCAAAGAGCATCCTTAGCCATTCCATACTCTTCTCTGTTGACAATGCGGGCATTGTTTAACCATTGCACGGCGCGATTGCTTGCGTCAAATTCTACGGGCAGCGTGATGACGCTGAACAAGGTAATCATGGCAAACAAGCCTACACCAATGTACAATGGCAGAGGTGTTACCTGCATCAGGAAGATGCCTGCCAGCAAAATCCATGTTACCCAGTTGGAAGCAAAGCTTACCACGGGAACGAGCTTAGAGCGCATCTCGAGGAAACTGTATGCGGTTGCATGTTGCACGGCGTGCCCTGTTTCGTGAGCAGCTACGGCAGCGGCAGCAGCATTGCGGCCATAGAATACCTCCTCGCTCAGGTTGATGGTTTTATCGGCCGGATTATAGTGGTCGGTCAGTTGACCGGGTACGCAAGTGATTTCTACATCATAAATGCGGTTGTCTATCAGCATTTTGTGCGCAATTTCAGCGCCGCTCATGCCGGAACTGAGCGGGGTCATGGCATAGGTGCGGAATCTGTTTTTCAGCCTTGCCTGTACTGCCCAGCTAACCGCCATAATAATTAACGAAAGTATCAACATAGCTTTTTCTCCTTGTTTAACTGTAATAATATACAACGCAAATCAAATGCGCAAGTTACGATGCTGCCATTTTGTCATTTTTTGCCGCTGGTTTGAAAAGCAGGCTTGCACCCAGTGCCAACACGCCAAAAACAATGTAAGACAGCAATTGTGAGCTGTGTGCCATAAAAGCAAACTCCTGCGCAGGGGGTTGTGCAATGCCATAAGCTGACAGTGTGGCAGTTACAAACAAATGGTAAACTCCGATGCCTCCCTGCACGGGTGCTACAATGCTAATGCCACTCATCATTAAAATGGCAAGTGCGCAGTGCCAGTCTAATTGCTCGGTGGCCGGCATGGCAAAAAACAGCACATACGAAGTCAGGTAATAACAAGCCCAGATAACGACTGTATGCAGCAAAAAGCCGATGCGTTGGGCTGTGGAAAGTTGCAGCACGGATAGTACGCCGTCTTTCAGCCCTTTGAGAAAACCAATGATTTTTTGTGCCCACATGAGTTGCATCCAGTAGGAGCGGGTAGCATATGCAACTGCAATACCGCCAAGGGCAACCAATGCCACACCTCCGAGCAAGAGGCCTTTGTTGAGTGCATTACCTTGTGCATTACCACCGAAAATTTGCGTGAGAAAATCGCTGAGGCGGTCAAATTCCAGCCATAACGCCCCGAGCGTAAACAGCACAAGCATAAATAAGTCAAAAACGCGCTCGGCAATGACCGCACCGAAAGATACTTGGAAGGGAATGCCTCTCATGCGTTGGAGTACGGCACTGCGGCTCACCTCGCCCATCCTCGGCACAACTAAGTTGGCCAGATAACCTATCATCACGGCAATAAAGGCAGGCACGGCACCGGCGTTATAACCCAAAGGTTTGAGCATGATAGCCCAGCGAATGCCCCTGCTCAGGTGTGCAGTCAGCGACAAGATGATGGATACGGCAATCCACTCCCAGCGGGCTTGTGAGAGGTTGCGCCAAAGTTCGCCGAAGTCCTGATTGCGGTAAAGCATCCAGAACAACCCAATGGCTATGGCAAGTGTGAGAATATATTTAAGTGCCGAAATGGCTTTTTCTTTCATAAAGCAAGCAGATGTGAAGCAGCAAAATTCGCGGATTTTATATCACTGCCCAAATCATGGCGGGTTATAAAAAAGTTGCGCAAAAATTAGCTTTTTTCGTTTTTTGTTTGTACTTTAATCACATGGGGCTGTTTTTCTGTTTGATTTGCCCGTAACTCATTTTTAGCCTTAACGCACTTGCCTGCTTTTTTCACTAAACAACCTTTAATTATACCATGGAGTCATTGCTTTTTCCTTTTCCCTTTTTATTGTGGATTGCGCTGGCAGCAATCTTCGGTGCAGTTTTAACCTATTTTTTTACGCAACAGCGTTTGGCAAAGTTGGAGAATGATTATGAACAATTGCAAATGGAAGCCGATGAGTTGGAGGATGATGCCAATCGCAAAATTCGCGAATCATCGCAGCAGGTGTCTGTTATGAGCCGCAAATTGGAAGAGGCACAGCAGGAATTGCTGATGTACAAACTCAATGCGGAAAAAGAAAAGCAAAGTATGGCCAACGAAATCAGACAGTTGAATATTCAGTTGGATGCCGGTGAGAACGAAATGGAAGTGATGCGTGTTTATTGGGCACGCAAAGAACAGGAGTGGAAATCGGTACAGGAGGGGCTAAATGCTCTTTTGTCCGAAAAAGACCAAATCATAGCAGATTTGCACGCATCTTTGGCACGGCTTGCCGCCGGTCAGGCACAGCAATCGCTGCAACGCAAAGAAGAAAAAGCCGTTATCGGGCAATCGGCCGAAGATATTCAGTCTTCATTGTTGTAAACCGTAACATTCCTCAAACGACAAGCCTTCATTGAGGCATTGGCAAAGCATTAGCAATCCTTGTTGCTGTTGTTTGGCATACCAGCTATTTACTTCGTGGCGTGCGGTCAGGTAATTCAGGTATACGTGGTGCGGGTTGCCGAAAAAATGGCGGTTACTGCTGATGGTATGCAGCGGCGGCGCGTATCGGCCGTTTTGGGTGAATGATTCCCACTCGGCTTCTGCTTCGGGAAAACGCTCGTCGAGCAACATAGCAAGCCCTTCATCAAACCAAGCGGGTACTTCAAATGTGCGATTCCACCAGCCCACCCGTGCCATCAGTTCGGCGTGGCAAAGTTCGTGCGCCAGAACGTCCGTATTGATACCGTCCGGTTCTAACACGATGTAAGCCCCCGTAACGGCTAAATGTGTAAGTCCGGTGCGTGCATTCACTGCGCCAAAGTAGCGGATGGCCTGCAAGTCATGCCCGGCAATGACCACGGGCTGTGCTTGCTGCGAGCCAAAGAAATCGCTGATTCGCTTGCTTGCTTTTTGCAAATGCAGCAACAGCGTATCGCGCATTTCCATCGGCATCTGCGGCGTAACGTACACGTTGGGTGCAATCATTTCCACTTTTTCACGGCTGATATTCAGGCAGCGGAAATAGCCGGGTCTTAGCACAATGTAAATGCCTATTGCTGTCAGCAACAGCAGGAAAAGCAACAACAATATGCGAAAAAACCATTTCAAGGCTGTAATGAGTGATTCAGACAGGCTTGTATGCTTGCCATTACTTTCTGCGTAGCACCTGCATTTCGCTTGACATAAGCCTCACATGTCGCAGATGCTTTTTGGTAGGCATCTGCATCATTCAACCATTTGCTGATGATGGCGGCGAGCTCGCCTGTGCCGGCAATGGTGAAGGCGCCTCCTTGTGCCAGCAATTCATTGGCTTCGCGAAACTGTCGGTATTTGCGGTTGCCAAATACGACGGGTACACCAAAAGCAGCCGGTTCCAGAATATTGTGCAGGCCGTCTTTAAAGCCACCGCCAACATAGGCAACGGTGCCGTATATGTACAGGCGGTTCAGTAAACCTACGTTGTCAATCAACAAGGCGCGGGTGTGGTGCAGACCTTCTGCGCCTGTTTGCAACAAGGCCGAATAGCGGACAGCGCCTCCCTGCCCGAATACTTTTTCTATGTCTTGCAGGAAACTTTCGCTGATTTCATGCGGTGCAATAATGAACTTACAACGGGTAATCAGTTGCTGCACGTCCTTGCTAATAACGTCCCAGTCATCAGGCCAGAGGCTGCCAATAACTACGACCTTGCTTTCATAGGCAAAGTGTGCGGCAATACTTACCGGTGCTGCTGCATCCGCAATTTGTGCCACGCGGTCTATGCGCGTATCGCCCGATACCGTTACATGGTTGATGTGGATGGATTGCAGCAATTGCTGCGAAGTATCGTCCTGCACGTGTATTTCGCGGAAGAAATGCAGCATTTGCCTGTAAAATCCGCCATAGGGCTTAAAAAACAATTGTGAGGGGCGAAAGATGGCGGCAAAAAGCAATACAGGGACATTTTGGCGGCTCAATTCACGCAGGTAGTAATACCAAAACTCGTATTTTACGAACAGCACCAACTCAGGGCGAACCAGATTGACCAATCGCCGTGCCTGTTGGGGAGAATCGAGCGGCAGGTAGAGCACCCAGTCTGCCTGTTCATAGTCTTTTCGTATGTGGTAGCCGCTTGGCGAAAAAAAAGTGAGCAGTACCTTGTGGTTCGGATATGCTTTGCGAAAAGCCTCAATAACAGGTCTGCCTTGTTCAAACTCTCCCAGCGATGCACAGTGAAACCATACAACCCGATGGGAGTGATTGGCAAAAATTTCTTCCCATAGACAAGTCTGTTGTTTGCGGCCTTCCAAAAAATCCGATGCTTTTTGGTTAAACAGCGCAGCAATCCGCAAACCGATGCGATAAATAAGCAAAAACAAATTGTAAAGCAGCAATGAGCAGGATAATTTTGTGAAGTGTACAAAATTAGCACAAGCTCAACAACTTGAAAATCGGATTAATCAATCATTGCATATGAAAACTCAAGCAATTATCTGCCTGCTTGCCGGCGCAATTGCATTGGCACAAGCAGGCTGTTCGCCTAAGGCAGAAGAACAACAAAGCGAGGCCGCTGCTGCAACGGAAGCATCGGTAGGCCAGCCGGTAGCCACCGAAACTACTGCGCCGGCAACTTCGGAGGCTGTCGCTCAGCCCGCTGAGTTTGCTCAGTTTCAGTTTGAAACGCAGGAGTACAATTTCGGCACAATTGAGCAGGGTAAGAAAGTTCGCTATACCTATCAGTTCACCAACACAGGAAAAATTCCGTTGGTGATTTCGCAAGTGCAACCGCAATGCGGCTGTACGGCGGCAGATTATACCAAAGACCCTGTTCCTCCGGGCGGCAAAGGTCAAATTGTATTGGAATTTGACAGTAGCGGCAAAGAAGGGCAACAAAATAAAATTACCACCGTGTTTGCCAATGTGCAGGGTGGCAGCACTATTTTGGGTATGACAGGGGTCGTGCAACCGCTCGGCGATGGTCGCCCGTTGAGAAGAAACTAACCTCCGTTTTTTTTGGTCATGAAATACCTGATAGCAGGTTTGGGCAACATTGGCCCTGAATATCATGAAACGCGCCACAATATCGGCTTCATGGTGGTTGATGCGCTGGCTAAGTACCATGAAGCCTCTTTTTCCTTTGAAAAGTTGGCTTATACTTCCGAATTCAAACAAAAAGGGCGCGCCATTTACCTCATCAAGCCTACAACCTACATGAACCTAAGCGGCAAAGCCGTGAACTATTGGTTGCAGCAATACAAAGTGCCTGTGGAAAATCTGCTGGTGATTGTGGACGATTTGGCACTGCCTTTCGGCAAGATGCGTCTGCGGCCTTCGGGCAGCAGCGCCGGGCACAATGGGTTGAAGGATATAGAAGCCGTTTTAGGTACGCAACAGTATGCCCGCTTGCGATTCGGCATTGGCAACAACTACCCCAAAGGCCGTCAGGCCGACTATGTATTGAGTAAGTTCAATGCCGAAGAAATGGCAGAGATGCCGCTGCTGCTACAACGGGCGCAGGATATAGTATTGTCGTTCTGTACAGTAGGCATTACACCTACCATGAACCAATACAACCAGTAACGGTAGCGGTTTGATTGCCAAGATTAAATCGCGAACTCCATATAAAACTCCAAATCCATGCGGTCATCAATCGGGACGAGCATAAATGAAGGCCGTTCTACCCGATAATCCGTTAGTTGTATGGAGAAGTTGCCTTTTACTTGCAGGTTTTTGCCATTCCGCACAAGCGCCACAGGGAAACTGACCGAGCGGGTGATACCGTGGAAAGTCAGGCTGCCCTGCACCTCTGCCAGAGTGTCGGAACTGTACGTAATTGCATTGCTCACAAAAGTTACTTTGGGATATTTCAGGGCTTCCAATACTTCCAGTGCGTGGCTGTCGCGGTTAGAGTTGCCGCTGTCAAAATCGGCAATTTTGGCGGCAACCGCTACTTTCTCTATACGCCCGATGCCGTCGTTATAGACGATGATACAATCAGCCTGCTTGTTTTTCCCTTCCCATGCGTGGAGCGCATGAACAGCTTTGTAGGAAATATAAGAACCGGCCTTGTCTGCCCTAATGGTGCGATTGGTTGTGGCAAACAGCATCAGCCACACAGATAGCCAGAGCATACGCTTAGTTATTTCGGATGGTCAGTCGGTCGCCGGTGGCATTAATTTCAGTTCGGTAGGTGCGTAAACCACCCGAGCCAAATGAGTTCAGCCCTCTGCCGTTGGTGTCAAATTGGGCACCGTGTACATCGCAGAAGAAAATATTCTGTGTCGGGTTGAATGACACCCGTTCATTGCCCTCATGGCTGCAAATGCGCGTAACGGCAACATACGCACCTTGATTGGTGCGTGCCACTACTATTTTTTGTGCTTGCAGAATAACAAAGCCTCCGTTGTTTCGCAAAACATTGTAGGAGGCAGTGGTCAGGTCAAGTGTAAGTCCGTCTGCCGGCAACGATGTAGGCTCAGGGGCATTCTTGTTACTGCTGCAACTGCCAAGGCATACGGTTGCCAACAGGGCAGCGCCGCTCAATCCCAGCGATTTGAGAAATTCGGTTCTGTTCATAGTAGTGGTGTGTTTAAAGAAACAGGTATTAAAATTTCATGATAACCATAGACACCGCCAATCCGCCAAAAGCAGTAAAAGCAGCAGCGCGATGATAGGGTTTATACTCAGGAAGTGAGGCTTTTTCGGCGAGCGCCAGCGTGGCAATCATGCCTGCCATATGCAAAAACGCCAACCGTTTATGCCATTGGGTCGTGCTGTTGCGGTCTTTTTTTCGGTTAATCATTGGCGGCGGTGCAAGCAAGGAAAGCGCCGCAGTAGAAAAATATGTTACCGTAATGCCCGTGGCAAGTCCTTCGTGTGCATTGCGCAGTTCTCTGCTGTAATTGTTGTATAGTCGCTGCCCTACAATACCCTGCGCAACCATGCCGCCCAGCGTAGCATACCCCAGCGCTTGATGTAAAACAAGCATGGTGCGACGTGCTTTCAGTTCGCGGGTGCGTGCGGCTTCTGTCAATGGAGCAATACCGGAAATGCGCAACAATCCCTTTTTACCCCAAAGCAGCCCTTGCGTCAGCATCATTCGTTCGGGCAGCAAAACTGTGGCTGTATCTTCTTGTTCCAGCAGATTTAACAGCGAATCGGTTTGGGCATGGGCAGCGGGCAGCCCCCAACACAGCAACCAGACAACAATCAGGCAAAATTGTTTCATAAAATGCACCCCTAAACATGTAACTTAAAGTCTGCAATGCATGTTTTATTAAGAGAACAAGCCGATTATCCGGTTTAGATATTAAGCCGTTACATCTTCCCGGCGTATAATAACCTAAGTACGCTGTTAAATATTTGTTGGTTGCATGGCCTTTTTAATTTTGAAGCAATGAAACACGGTCGTTTTCTGATTTTTTTTGTAGGCATCATTGCCATGTCTTGTAGCAAAGGCAATTTGCAAGAAGACCCGCAGGCTGACTTAAATGCCCCCCTTCGTCCGTACAATCTGCAAATTCCGGACTATTTCAGCCGTAATTTTCAGATGCCGGCCGACAATCCTCTCACCGAACAGGGGGTAGAACTTGGCCGCATGTTGTTTTATGACACCCGTCTTTCATCCGACAATCGCGTTTCCTGTGCTTCTTGTCATCAGCAAAGCGCTGCTTTTTCCGACAATAACCGTTTCAGCCGTGGCGTACAAGGGCGCATAGGCGTGCGCAACAGCATGTCGCTGGCCAACCTGATGTGGGTCAATCGCCTGTTTTGGGACGGGCGCGCAACCTCGCTGGAGCAGCAGGCACTTGTTCCCATCGGCCATCCCGATGAGATGAATTTGCCACCCGACCAAGCCGCAGCTAAGTTACAGACGATTCCCGAATATCCGCCGAGGTTCAAGCAGGTTTTTGGCTCTGAACAAATTACTCCGATGAATATTGCCAAAGCACTGGCACAGTTCCAGCGTACACTTATCAGCGCTAACTCGCGCTACGACCGCTATCTGCGCGGCGAATATCGCCCTACCTCATTAGAGTTGCAAGGTATTCAACTGTTTTTCACTCACCCGATTCCTGAAATCGGGCTGCGTGGCGGCAACTGCGGCGATTGCCACGTGGGGCCGCTTGTGCAGGGCGACCCGGCGGCTTTCAGAGGGTTTCACAACAACGGGTTAGATACCGATGCTACGCTGTCTCCGGGTTTGCAGGCTGTAACCAATAACCCTAACGACCGCGGTAAATTTCGCGCCGTATCGCTGCGCAATATTGCCTTGACAGCGCCTTACATGCACGACGGCAGATTTCGCACACTTGAAGAGGTATTGGAACATTATGACCAACACGTGCAAATGAGCCGAACCTTAGACCCGCTGATTATTGAAGCAAGCAATGAAATTCGGACAGATGACAATGCGCCCGTGAAACTGCATTTGACCGCACAGGAAAAACGCGCCATTCTGGCGTTCCTCCACATGCTCACCGACAGCACCTTTATTCAAGACAGACGTTTCAGTAATCCTTTTGTAGGCAGGTAAGCATTGCAATAGGTGTTTCGGAAGCCCGATTTGCAACTTCAGAATTAAACAAACAAGGCGATATGTGGCGCGTGCAACGGCGCGTGCAACGGCGCGTGCAACGGCGCGTGCAACCTTCTGAACGAAAGAATAGAAAATTTACACGGCTGCTTATTTAGATTAAGTCTTAATTGATACTATCTTTGCGCCGCAATTTTTTTACAAACCATGTTAAAGCCTCAGCAAGTTTCTCCTCAGGTAATCCCTGCCGACATATTTTGCCCGTTCAGTTGTCATGAAAGCATTTGTCAGGGTAAAGACAAGTGTTGCAAAAAATACAAAAAAGGCAAGCGCTGCAAAAAGTGCCCTGATGCATAGCCCTATCAGGCTCTTTTGAAACTCATTGTACGCTTTTGAATTATCTTTCAAAAGTTTGTAATTTTTTTGCCTTGTTTTTACTACATTGCGAAAATCACTGCATGAATGTTGTCATTCTTACAGAAAATAGTTAATGAGGTTAACTATTTGTCGCACTCAGACGTTTTCGCCTGTTGTAAAAACTGATTATGAAGCCGCGTACTTTATTTGACAAAATTTGGGACAGTCACGTTGTTGCAAGCCGCCTCGGGCATCCCGACGTACTGTATATTGACAAGCACTTTATCCACGAAGTAACCAGCCCGCAGGCATTTGCAGGCTTGCGCAAGCGCGGGCTGCCTGTATTCCGAACCGACCGCACGGTAGCCACTGCCGACCACAACGTACCCACCAAAGACCAGCATCTGCCCATCAAAGATGCACTCTCACGGATGCAGGTAGAAACCCTGACAAAAAATTGCGCCGATTTCGGGGTAGAACTGTACGGGCTTGGGCATCCCTATCAGGGCATTGTGCATGTTATCGGCCCCGAATTGGGCATTACGCAGCCCGGCATGACCATCGTTTGCGGCGACAGCCACACCAGCACGCACGGAGCTTTTGGTACTATTGCCTTCGGCATCGGTACAAGCGAAGTGGAACAGGTGCTGGCCACGCAGTGCATCCTGCAATACAAGCCCAAACGCATGAAAATAGAGGTCAATGGCACGTTGGGCAAAGGCGTAACAGCAAAAGATATCATCCTCTATATCATATCCAAAATTTCGGCAAGTGGCGGCACAGGCTACTTCGTGGAATATGCCGGCAGTACCATCCGTTCGCTGAGCATGGAAGCCCGCATGACCATTTGCAACATGAGCATTGAAATGGGCGCACGCGGCGGACTGATTGCCCCCGACCAAACCACGTTTGACTATATCAAAGGCAGAGAATTTGCCCCCAAAGGTGAGGAATGGGATAAGGCACTTGCCTACTGGCAAACCCTCTACACCGACGAAGGCGCAGAATTTGACCGCGTGCTGACTTTTGATGCCGCCGACATAGAACCCATGATTACCTATGGCACCAACCCCGGCATGGGCATCAAAGTAACCGACCGCATCCCGACGGCGGAGGAACTGGCAGATATTTCCGAAGTACCTTCTTTCCGCAAATCATTGGAATACATGGGTTTGCGCGAAGGCAGCCCCATGCAGGGGCAACCCGTGGACTATGTGTTCATCGGCTCTTGCACCAATTCGCGCATAGAAGATTTGCGGCAGGTTGCCTCTTTCGTGAAGGGCAAGAAAAAAGCCCCTAATGTAGAAGTATGGGTCATTCCCGGTTCGCAGCAGGTGAGCAGACAGGCACAAGCCGAAGGATTAGACAAGATTTTTGCCGAAGCAGGCTTTGAAATGCGTGGTGCGGGCTGTTCTGCCTGTCTGGGCATGAACGAAGACAAAATTCCTGCGGGCAAATATTGCATCTCTACCTCTAACCGCAATTTTGAAGGCAGGCAAGGCCCCGGCGCAAGAACCTTCTTGGCAAGTCCGCTTTCTGCCGCCGCCGCCGCCATCACAGGCAGCGTAACCGATGTGCGCGAAATGTTGTAAATTGTAGGATAAACATCAGTAAGGACAGAACCATGACAGAGGCTATCACATTGTCGTTCAAATCAATAGGCGGGCTTTCGCAAGAGGAGTTCATGCAGTTCTGTCTGGAAAATCCCGACCTGAAATTTGAACGCACATCCGAAGGACAAATCATCATTACGCCAAATACGGGAGGACGAACGGGAGATTTAAATTCCGAAATCAACATGCAATTGCGCCTTTGGAATAAGGCGACTAATCTTGGAAAAGTATTTGACTCATCTACCTCTTTTCGTCTGGCAAGCGGTGCGGTGCGTTCACCCGATGCCGCGTGGATAGCCAAAGAGCGGTGGGAGCAATTGTCGGAACAGGAGAAAGAGGAGCATCCACCGCTTTGTTCTGACTTCATTGTTGAGTTACGTGGGGAGACGGAAACTATCGGCGAGCTAACGGAACGCATACAAGAATTTATTACCAACGGCTGCCGTTTGGCATGGTTGATTGATGCCGATGCACAAACGGTTTACGTGTATCGTCCCGATGCTGTACCGGAAACGGTGCAGGGTTTCAATCAACGCCTTAGCGGCGGAGATGTACTGCCCGGCTTTGAGTTAGACCTTTCGCAGTTGCAATGAAACAACTATTGCGGACATATCAACTTGTACATACCGACCTAACGGTTGCGCGCATAAACTTGACGGGTCTTCAAGCCCCGTCAGGTTTGGGTAGCTACTTCTATATATGCTTGCTCGTACTTGCCTTTACAACTGCAAGTTGTACACCGCAAGGCGAAACGCTGCGCGGACGGCTGATGCCTAAGTCATGGAGCAAAACCATCCAAAGCTACTGCGCGGGTGGCAGCGGCTATTGGGTGCTGCAAAAATCTGACAGCAGCGAAGTAATCCTGTTCATTGCTGAAACGGGCACGCTGACAACGCAGGCAGAAAAGCTGACAGGGCAAGCGGTAGAACTGCGCGGACAAATGCAGCAGTACACCGTAGTGTCTTCCCCCAACCCAATGGAACAAAAGCCCATCGGCATGGACGGCAAACCCGCTGCCGTTTCATGCGAACGATTTGAAGTAACAGCCATTCAACCTTTGGAAAACTGATTATGCAAAAATTCACCACACTCATAAGCACTGCCGTGCCTTTGGCAGTGGAAAACATAGACACCGACCAGATTATTCCGGCGCGATTTCTTAAAGCGACTACGCGCGAAGGCTTCGGCGAGAACCTGTTCCGCGATTGGCGATATAATCCCGACGGCAGCCCCAAACCCGACTTTGTGCTGAACAATCCGCAGTACAAGGGCGAAATATTGGTGGCAGGCAAAAACTTTGGTTGCGGCAGCAGTCGCGAACATGCCGCATGGGCAATTGCCGACTACGGTTTCCGCGTGGTAGTATCCAGCTTTTTTGCCGATATTTTCAAAAATAACGCCCTGAACAACGGCATTTTGCCCGTAGTCGTTTCGGATGCTTTCCTGAAAAAACTCTTTGCCGCCGTTGAAGCCCATCCGCAAACGCAAATTGAGGTCAATCTGGAACGGCAAACCATTACGCTCTTAGAGGACGGTTCGCAGGAATCGTTTGACATCAACCCCTACAAAAAAACATGCCTGATAAACGGCTACGACGACATAGACTATTTGCTGTCGCTCAAAGCAGAAATTGAAGCCTTTGAAAATCAAAGAGCAGTTTAAATCAACTTTCAAATCCTCTGACAGGGCTTGCAGCCGCGCTTGCAGCCGCGCTTGCAGCCGCGCTTGCAGCCGCTGTCAGGGATTTCAAAAAGCCTGTTAGCCACCCGCGTTGCACGTCGCAGACGCTAACAGCGCTTTTAACAACCAAGGACAAATATTGGCACTCAAAACACACACAACACCATTAAACACACATAGCTCACCTTCACTTTTTCCGATGTATTCAAAATGAGGTACACCTGATTTCATGTCTCAACAGAAGATTCTGATTATCCCCGGCGACGGCATCGGGGCGGAAGTAACCGAATGGGGCAAGCAAGCGTTGCAAGCCATCGGCGAAATTTTTGGTCATCGCTTCACCTTTGACTATGCCCTGCTGGGTCATGCGGCGATAGAGGCAACGGGTTCGCCCCTGCCCGAGGAAACCCTTGCCAAAGCCCGAGAGTCGGCAGCGATTTTGTTCGGTGCTATCGGGCATCCCAAATACGACAATGACCCTTCTGCCAAAGTGCGCCCCGAACAGGGCTTGCTTGGCTTGCGCAAAGCCTTGGGGCTGTACTGCAACATCCGCCCAATTCAGTTGTTTGATGAACTCATCGGCGCGTCCAGTCTGAAACCCGAAGTGTTGCGCGGTGCGGACATCCTCTTTTTCCGCGAACTGACGGGCGATGTGTATTTCGGGCAACCCCGCGGGCGCACCGAAGACGGCTTGACTGCCTACGACACCATGATTTACAGCAAGTACGAAGTGGAACGCATTGCCTGCAAAGCCTTTGAAGCCGCCCGCTTGCGTCGCAAAAAAGTCCATTCGGTGGACAAAGCCAACGTGTTGGACAGCAGCCGCCTGTGGCGCGAAACAGTCAATGAAGTTGCCAAAGACTATCCCGACGTAGCCCTGCACCACATGTTTATTGATACTGCCGCCATGGCACTCATCAAAGACCCGCGACAGTTTGACGTAGTACTCACGGGCAACCTTTTCGGCGACATTCTCACCGATGAGGCTTCGCAAATTGCAGGCTCTATGGGGATGTTGGCTTCGGCTTCCATTGGCGACAGCACAGGCTTCTACGAACCCATTCACGGTTCCGCACCTGACATTGCAGGCAAGGGCATCGCCAACCCCATGGCAAGCATTCTTTCCGCGGGCATGTTGCTTTCCTACGCCTTCGGGCTGCACGCAGAGGCAGCAGCCATTCAGAAAGCCGTGGCACTCACGCTCAAACAAGGTTGGCGCACGGGCGACATCGCCGACGGCAACACCCCCGCCGACCGCATTTTAGGCACTGCCGAAATCGGCAAAAAAATCGTTGAGAACATCATTCAGGTAACACAGGCGGTAGCTGCATAGCACATCGCCACTCAAATTTGGTCATCTATCCATCTAAAAAATAAGCAAATGAGTAACCGAGTCTATGTGTTTGACACCACGCTGCGCGACGGCGAACAGGTGCCGGGATGTCAGTTGAACACACAGGAAAAAATCATGGTCGCCCGCGAGTTGGAAGCCTTGGGCGTGGATATTATTGAAGCAGGTTTCCCGATTTCCAGCCCAGAAGACTTCCGTTCGGTACAGGAAATTTCCAAAGCCGTCAGTGAACCCGTGATTTGCGGGTTGAGCCGTGCCGTAGAAAAGGACATCAAAACCGCAGCCGAAGCCTTGCAGTATGCTAAGCGCAAGCGCATACATACGGGATTGGGTGCTTCGGATTTCCACATTGAGCACAAATTCCGTTCTACCCGCGAGGAAATGTTGGAACGCGCCGTTCGCGCCGTTAAATACGCCAAATCGTTTGTGGAAGATGTGGAATTTTTTGCCGAAGATGCCGGACGCGCCGACCCTGTCTATCTGGCGCAGATGATTGAATTAGTTATTGCCGCAGGTGCAACCGTGGTCAATATTCCCGATACGACGGGCTACTGCCTGCCGCATGAATACGGAGCCAAAATCAAGTATTTGGTGGAAAACGTAAAAGGCATAGAAAAAGCCACCATTTCGGTACACTGCCACAACGACTTGGGGCTGGCTACGGCAAATTCCCTGTACGGGCTGATTAACGGTGCGCGGCAGGTAGAATGTACCATGAACGGCATCGGCGAACGTGCCGGCAATACTTCACTGGAAGAGGTGGTAATGATTCTGAAAACCCACAAATACCTCGGATTGGAAACCAATATCAAAACCCAACAACTTGGGCCGTTGAGCAAACTCGTTTCGCGCCTGATGCGGATGCCCGTGCAGCCCAATAAAGCGATTGTGGGAGCAAATGCATTTGCACACTCATCAGGTATCCATCAGGACGGCGTATTGAAGCACCGCGAGAACTACGAAATTATTGACCCTGCCGATGTGGGCGCAGGCAGCAGCAGCATTGTACTCACTGCCCGCAGCGGACGTGCCGCACTGAACTATCGCTTGGAAAACATCGGCTTCAAGTTAGACCGTGCCGAGCTGGACATGGCCTATGAGCAATTCCTCATCTTGGCAGACCAATATAAAAACATCAACGACGACCATTTGCAACAGCTCATGGCAAAAATGCAGCTTAAAGCCGAAGTTTAAAAATTTTCAAAGAAACATGGCCAACCCTTTGGACTTTTCAATGCGGATGCGTAATTTTGAGAAAATCGTTAAAACTGATGTTGTTCAATATTGTTGTGCTGGTCATTATTCTTCTGCCGATTGTCGGATGAGAAGTGGCCTGTTGCACACATAAATAGAAGCCTTTCCATCCGACCTGATGGAAAGGCTTTTTTATAAGTATTCTTCGGCAACCTTATCAAAACCATACAACCATGTATTACAACGACAAGACCGTTTCATTTTTTGACGGCAAATTTTTGAAAAGTAAAGACACAGGCATTAGTCCCTATTCACAAAGCCTCCACTATGGACTGGGGGTTTTTGAAGGACTGAAAGCCTATCAGACACAGCACGGCGTGCGCATCTTCAAGCCAATGGAACATTTTGCCCGCATGAAAAAAACCGCGGAAGCCTTGCACATGAAGTTTGACTACGACACAGCCGAACTGGAAAAGATTGCTTATGAATTATTGGAACGCAACAAACTGAAAAATGCCTATATACGCCCCATACTCATTGCAGCCGACAATATGGGGCTTATGGCAGGAGGCGATGCCAAGTTGTTTATGGCTGCTTGGAAGTGGCCGCGCTACCTTGGCGACCGACTGCTCAATACTTGTATCAGCCCATATGTGCGCATTAGCCCCAAGGCAATGCCTGTGATGGGTAAAATTACCGGCAGCTATGTACCCAACATTATGGCAAGTACCGAAGCCAAACAACGCGGCTTTGACGAAGCTATTATGCTGGATGAAACCGGCTGTGTGGCACAAGCGCCGGGTTCTAATATTTTCATAGAAAAAGACGGCATACTCATCACCCCTCCTTTGGGATATATCATGCCCGGCATTACCCGCGCAACAGTAATGGATTTGGCAAAATCCCTGAAAATAGAAGTCCGCGAACGCATCATTACAGTAGAAGAACTTTTGGAAGCCGATGCTGCCATATTTACCGGAACGGCAACCGAAGTGGCAGGTATTGCCTCTGTGGATGGCAATTTACTGAAACTGCCTTTTAACAAATCGCAATGTGCCCGTATCGCAGAGGCTTACAATGAATTGGTACATTCTGTTCACGAACCGGCCTATACAATCATCTGATGGAACTCAATAAATTCAGTCGCACTTTTACTCAGGACGAAAGTCTGCCTGCTGCCAAAGCCATGCTCTACGGCGTGGGGCTTACCGATGAGGACATGAATAAAGCCCAAATCGGGATTGCCAGCACAGGCTACGAGGGCAATACCTGCAACATGCACCTCAATGCACTTGCCACACGCGTTAAGGCAAGTTTGAATGCAACCAATAAACTCATCGGCTTAACTTTTAATACGATTGGTGTTTCGGATGGCATGACCAATGGCACGGATTGGATGCGCTACTCGCTGCCCAGCCGCGATGTGATTGCCGATTCCATAGAAACCATTGTCGGCGGGCAATGCTACGACGGCGTGGTTGCCCTCGTCGGCTGCGACAAAAACATGCCCGGTGCCATGATTGCCATCGGCAGATTGAACCGCCCCGCCATTGTCGTTTACGGCGGTACCATCAACTCGGGACGCTACGACTACGGGCAATACAAAGGCAAAAAATTGGACATCATCTCGGTTTTTGAGGCTTACGGAAAAAAAGTTGCCGGAACTATTACCGACGAAGAATACAAAGGCGTTATCAAAAACGCTATTCCGGGTGCAGGTGCTTGCGGCGGCATGTACACCGCCAACACAATGGCAACAGCCATTGAAGCCTTGGGCATGAGTTTGCCCAACAGCAGTTCGTTTCCTGCCATCAGCCCGATGAAGCACGCCGAATGCGACCAGATTGGTGAGGCGATGTTCCGGGCCCTGCAACTGGATTTGAAGCCTCGCGACATCATGACTTTTGAAGCCTTTGAAAACGCCATTACGATGGTTATGGCGTTGGGAGGCTCTACCAATGCCGTGCTGCACCTGTTGGCAATGGCAAAAACCGTAGGCGTAAAACTCACCCTTGCCGATTTTCAGCGCATCAGCGACCGCACGCCCTACATTGCCGATTTGAAACCGAGCGGCAAGTATTTCATGGAAGACCTTTGCAACATTGGCGGCGTACAGGCAGTGATGAAAATGCTCCATGCCGAAGGACTCATCCATGGCGATTGCATGACCATTACAGGCAAAACCATTGCCGAAAACCTTGCTGCTTCGTCAGGTTTGCAAGAAGGGCAGGATATCATCCGCCCGCTCAGTCACCCGATTAAAGCCACCGGTCATATCCAAATTTTGCAAGGCAACCTTGCTCCCGAAGGGGCGGTAGCCAAAATTACAGGCAAAGAAGGCGAACGCTTTGAAGGCAAAGCCCGTGTATACGATTCGGAACAGGCATTGAACGAAGGCATCGCCCGTCAGGAAATTCAGCCCGGCGATGTGGTTGTTATCCGCTATTGCGGACCCAAAGGCGCGCCCGGCATGCCCGAAATGCTCAAACCGACTTCGGCTATCATGGGCTCGGGCTTGGGCGATAAAGTGGCACTCATCACCGACGGGCGTTTTTCAGGTGGAACGCACGGCTTCGTAGTCGGACACATTACGCCCGAGGCACAAGTCGGCGGCCCTATTGCCCTCATCCGCAATGGCGACACCATCATTATTGATGCGGTCAATCGCCGATTGGAGGTGCTGGTGAGCGACGAGGAACTTGCCCAACGCCGCCGCGAGTGGCAGATGCCACCCTACAAAGTCCAAAGCGGGGCACTTTGGAAATACATCAAAAATGTAAGTTCTGCTTCCGAAGGCTGCGTTACCGATGCATAAAAAAGCATAACGGAAGCCGTTATGAGGTTTACCAACGAAAATCTATCAACAAAATAGTTAATGAGGTTAATCAATTTTAGGCAATTTTATGGGAATGCTTTTGCAGGAAGAGGCTGATTTGTCCACAGCCATCCATTCACAAACCGTATTAGGGGAGTGCATCATGGAGAAAAAAGGAATCAGCGGGGCGGAAGCGGTGGTGCTGTCGCTGCTGGCTGAGGGAGTTGAGTGTGTATTTGGCTATCCGGGCGGTGCCATTATGCCGGTTTATGATGCGCTGTATGACTACCGCGACCGATTGCAGCACTTTTTGGTGCGACATGAACAAGGCGCAGCTCATGCCGCGCAGGGTTACGCAAGGGTGCAACGCCGTGCAGGCGTTTGCATGGCAACTTCCGGGCCGGGGGCTACTAACCTCATCACCGGTATTGCCGATGCGATGATTGATTCTACCCCGATTGTCTGCATTACGGGGCAGGTCGGCAAGCATTTGCTCGGCACGGATGCCTTTCAGGAAACCGACGTAATTGGTATTTCTATGCCTATTACCAAATGGAACTATCAGGTTACGCGTGCCGAGGAGATTCCCGAAGCAATTGCAAAAGCATTCTACATTGCCCAAAGCGGTCGCCCGGGGCCTGTGCTGATTGACATTACCAAAAATGCCCAAACCGAATTTTTTGATTTTCAGTACCGCAAGTGCACCAAAATCCGCAGCTATTTCCCCAAGCGAAAAGTGGATTTGAGCTCCGTAGAACGCGCCGCTGACCTGATTAACAACGCCGAGCGTCCTTTTATGCTCATCGGGCAGGGGGTAGTGCTGTCGGGTGCGCAGGCCGAAGTAAAAGAAATGGCCGAAAAAGCGGGCATCCCTGTGGCAAGCACCTTGCTGGGGCTTTCTGCCATGAGCGTACACCACCCGCAATACGTAGGATATTTGGGTATGCACGGCAACTACGGCCCCAATGTGCTTACCAACGAATGCGATGTACTCATTGCAGTCGGTATGCGATTTGATGACCGCGTTACAGGTCGTTTGGACGGCTACGCCAAGCAGGCAAAAGTGATTCACATAGAAATTGACCCTGCCGAAATTGATAAAAACGTAAAGACCGAAGTTGCCGTTGTGGCAGATGCCAAAGAAGCATTACAGGCACTGTTGCCACTGTTGGAAGTAAAGCGCTACCCCGAATGGATGGCCAAGTTTAAGGAATGTGATGCAACCGAGCGGGAAAAAGTTATTTTGAAAGACTTTGCACCCACTACATCGCTGCCAAAAATGGCGGAAGTCATCCATATGCTTTCCCAACTGACACAAGGCAAAGCTATCATAGCTACCGACGTAGGGCAGCATCAGATGATGGCCACGCGCTACTATGAATTTGACGAGCCGTACAGCAATATCACTTCCGGCGGTTTGGGAACAATGGGCTTTTGCTTGCCGGCAGCCATTGGTGCAAAGGTAGGCCGCCCCGACAGGCAGGTAGTGGCAGTTGTTGGCGATGGCGGCTTCCAAATGACTTTACAGGAACTGGGCGTTATCATGCAGTACAATATCCCCGTGAAAATACTTGTGCTGAACAACAACTTCTTGGGTATGGTGCGCCAGTGGCAACAGTTGTTTTTTGACCGGCGCTATTCCAGCGTGGATATTCAGAACCCCGATTTTGTGAAGTTGGCAGAGTCGTACTATATCCCTGCGCGCCGCGTAGACAACCGCGAAGAACTGGGCGAAGCATTAGAAGAAATGCTCAACAGCCAATCCGCCTATTTTCTGGAAGTAATGGTAGAAAAAGAAGATAACGTATTCCCGATGGTGCCTGCGGGGGCTTCGGTTGCCGAAATTCGGCTGGAATAGTTGTCAGGGTGCGCCGTAGAGACAACAGGTATGCCCTCTCCCTCCATCAATAACAATATTAGTATCACGGCAACAACATCAACACCTGATTTATGCAAGCCTTAGAAGAAAATCAGCAGCGATATACTGTATCTATTTTCACAGAAGACAAAGTCGGCCTTTTAAGTCGCATCACGGCCATTTTTACGCGCCGTAAGATTAATGTGGACAGTTTGACCGTTTCCGAAACGGAAAACAAAGGCATCAGCCGATTTACGGTAGTTATCCGCACCGCTCCCGACCGCATCGGCGTGATTGTGCGACAGATTGAAAAACAAGTGGAGGTATTGAAAGCCTTTTATTACAACGACGAGCAGATTGTTTATCAGGAATTGGCATTGTACAAAATGCCGACGGAAGCATTTGCAGGCAGCCAAGTAGTAGAAAAAATCATCCGCGATAACTACGCCCGCGTCATTACGATTGAGCCGGAGTTTATAGTGATTGAGAAAACAGGCCATGAAGAGGAAACCATGAAACTGTTTAATGAACTTAAACCCTATGGCGTACTGAGTTTTGTCCGCTCCGGCAGAATTGCCATAGCCAAGCCGATGAAACTGTTAAAGGTGCATTTGGAGGAATTGGAAAATATCTCGGCGTTTTAGTAGCGCGCTGCCTCGTGCCAGTGCATGAGTAAACGCCTGAATTCTCTTCCCCAGAAACTTTCATTATGGCGGCCTCTGTCCCGCACGGCAACATACAGCCGACTGTCGGGGCGGTGGCCGCTTTTCAGTGCCTCATAGATGCGGTGCAATGCGGCTGCCATATAGCGGCTTTCGGTGCGACTGCCGACAACATACCACCGCGTTGGATGCTTTTCATGCAATGCCAGCAATTCTGCCACCTGTGGATTGAACCAGAGCGAGGGCGACAGGGCAGCTATGTTGCCAAAAGTTTCCGCAAAAGCAGCACCTGCATAGAGTGCCAGTAAACCTCCCATTGAGCTGCCACACATGGCCGTATGCTCCCGATGGGGGAGTGTGCGGTAATTGCTGTCTATAAAAGGTTTGATAAACACCTGAATATCGTGCAGGAACGGAT
This sequence comes from Rhodoflexus caldus, assembly GCF_021206925.1. NCBI lineage: Bacteria > Pseudomonadati > Bacteroidota > Cytophagia > Cytophagales > Thermoflexibacteraceae > Rhodoflexus > Rhodoflexus caldus. Next base: position 338,705 of record NZ_JAJPRF010000003.1, read on the forward strand.
GCGCCAAACCGCCGCCCATTCCTTTCCGCTCGAAGGGTGCGTATTCATTGAGCCGCTCGCCGCCGCCGTTTTCTATACCGACCAATATCCATCCGTGCTTGGTTCGGTTGCTGTGGTGGTTCATAATGCGGTCTGCGTGCCAAGCCTTGGCATATGCTTTTGCCTCGTCAAAGAGATTTTGGCCGTCGTGCATATACATGACCGGATAATGGCGAACAGAGGTACGGTAGTCCGGCGGCAAGCAGATGTGTATCGTGCGCTTGCGCCCGAGGCTCGGCAGGTAAAAATCGGGCAGTGTGATGATTGGGTTCATGCTAAACTTTCCGCAACGTACTTTGCCTGATTTCTTCTACATTTTTGCAGCCTGCCAGCCCCATATTGAGCTCAAAGTCGGCCAGAAAATGTTGAAGCACTTCGCGGACTCCTGCCTCTCCACCGACAGCCAACCCAAAGGCATAAGGTCGGCCAATGCCGACGGCCGTTGCGCCCAAGGCAATTGCCTTGAAAGCGTCTGCACCGGAGCGTATGCCGCTGTCCATAAAAACAGGGATTTGACCGCCTACTGCCTGTACTACGTCGGGCAGGGCATCAATAGCGCCCACGGCACCGTCCACTTGCCTGCCGCCGTGGTTAGAAACCATGATGCCGTTGATGCCTTCGTCCACTGCCCGTCGTGCGTCGTCGGGGTGCAAAATGCCTTTTAATACAATCGGCAGTCGGGTATGTTCGCGCAGGAATCGCAGGTTGTCCCATGTGAGCGAAGGCCGCGAATAGATATTGACGAACAGCCGAACGGCAGCACGCGGCAAAGGCGAAAATAAATTGGCCAAAGGATTGCCCGGGAAAGCGCTTGCCATTTTCCAAAGCCCCGCAATAGCCTGCAAAGTAGGTTTGGGTTTGGTTTCCAAAGCCTGTGGCTGATGGAGTTGCTCCTGCACCAATCGCATGAAAACCGGGTCGGAGGTATATTGAGCAATGCCTTTGCCTTCCATGAACGGCAGATAGCCCAAGTTCAGGTCGCGGGGTCGCCAGCCAAGCATGGTGGTGTCCAATGTTACGGCGATGGCATCGCAGCCGCTTTTTTCGGCACGTTGTACAAGGCTTGTCACCAACTCATCGGATTTGCTCCAATAAAGTTGAAACCAGCGGGGGCTGCTGCCCATTGCGGCGGCGGCTTGCTCCATGGGTACGGATGCCTGATTGGAAAAAATGAAAGGAATGTTGAAAGCTGCTGCTGCTCGCGCCACTGCCAAATCAGCTTGGCTATGTACCATTTCAAGCACGCCTATCGGGCTGAGCAAGAAGGGGGAAGGCAGTTTTCTGCCAAAAACGGTGATGCTTGTATCGCGTTGCTCAACATTGCGCAGCATGTGCGGTACAATCTGCCAACGGTCAAATCCGCGGCGGTTGGCTTCCATCGTTTTTTCCAGCCCTGCCCCTCCGGCGATGTAGGCAAATGCTTTTTCCGACATGGCTTCTTTGCCTGCCCGGTATAGTTCGTTCCAATGTGCAGGAATCATCGGTGATTGTCCTGCAAAACCGTTTACATAAATGGTTCGCTGCCAGTTGAGAGCTGAAAAAAGAGACTGAGCCATAAGTAAAAGTCAATATTTGGGCAGTCAAATTATGGAAAGTGTGGCAACTCTGCAACCTCGCGGCCGAATCGGCACAGGGAATGCGTATTTTCTTGCAAATCAGTACACTGTTCCCTTATCTTTGCGAACTTTCAAGATTACCAAACCTGATTTACATAACGAAACCTAATCTACATGGAAAATTTGATTTACGCATTACCGGCGTTAGGGGCAGTAGGTCTCCTATACGTATTTATCCGCTCGGCGTGGGTAAATAAACAGGATGTCGGTTCACCAAAAATGGAGGGAATTGCAGCCCGCATTGCCGAAGGTGCAATGGCATTCCTGAAAGCCGAATACAAAATATTGGCAGTTTTTGTGGTAGCCGTGGCTATTTTGCTGGGTGTTTCTGCCAATGACCAAAACTCTTCACCGTTGGTGGCTGTTTCTTTCATCCTCGGTGCATTTTCTTCTGCATTGGCCGGCTTTATCGGTATGCGTGTGGCTACCAAAGCTAACGTGCGCACCACTGCCGCTGCCCGCACCAGCCTTGGCAAAGCCTTGGAAGTTGCTTTCGCAGGTGGTTCGGTAATGGGCATGGGCGTAGTTGGTCTGGGGGTGATTGGCCTGAGCATCCTGTTCATTGTGTACAGCAACATGTTCGGTGCTGACTCTGCCGAAAATGTAACCCGTGTAATTACCGTAATGACGGGCTTCTCTTTCGGTGCTTCTTCCATCGCGCTGTTTGCACGCGTAGGCGGTGGTATCTACACCAAAGCAGCGGACGTAGGTGCTGACTTGGTAGGTAAAGTAGAAGCCGGTATCCCCGAAGACCACCCGCTGAACCCTGCTACCATTGCCGATAACGTAGGTGATAACGTAGGCGACGTAGCCGGTATGGGCGCAGACCTTTTTGAGAGCTATGTAGGCTCTATCATCGGTACAATGGTGTTGGGCGCAGCCTTTATGAACGCCGAGTTCATCGGTTTAGACCAAAACTTTAAAGGACTTTCTGCCGTATTGCTGCCTTTGATGCTGGCTGGTGTAGGTATTTTGGTGTCTATCATCGGCACTTTCTTCGTGAAAGTAAAAGAAGGCGGCGACCCTCAAAAAGCGCTGAATATTGGCGAATTTGGTTCTTCCGGTATCATGGTAGTGCTTTCTTACTTCATCATTACAGGCATGCTGCCTGAAAAATGGGTGTTTAACGATGCCCTCTATGGCGTACAGCGCGAAATGACTGCCATGGGTATTTTCATTGCTACCGTGGTGGGTCTGATTGGCGGTGTTTTGGTAGGTATCATCACTGAGTACTATACCGGTATGGGCAAAAGACCTGTATTGTCTATCGTTCGCCAGTCTTCAACAGGTGCGGCTACCAACATTATTGCAGGTTTGGGTGTGGGTATGATGAGTACTGCACTGCCTGTATTGATTATTGCTGTTTCTATCATTTTGGCTTTCAACTTTGGCGGCCTGTACGGCATCGCAATTGCTGCGGTAGGTATGCTTTCTAACCTCGGTATCCAGTTGGCGGTAGATGCTTACGGTCCTATTTCCGATAACGCGGGCGGTATTGCCGAAATGAGCGAATTGCCTAAGGAAGTTCGTACACGTACCGATAAGTTGGATGCCGTAGGTAACACGACTGCCGCTATCGGTAAAGGTTTTGCCATTGCTTCGGCAGCCTTGACTGCTCTTGCGCTGTTTGGTGCCTATATGACTTCTGCCAAACTGCCTTCTATTGATATTTCTAAGGCTAACGTAATGGCCGGTCTGCTGATTGGCGGTATGTTGCCCTTCGTATTCTCAGCCTTGGCAATGGGTGCAGTAGGTCGTGCGGCAATGTCTATGATTCAGGAAGTTCGTCGCCAATTCAATGAAATTCCTCAACTGAAACGCGCCCTGGAAGTAATGCGTCGCAATGGCGATAAAGACCAGAAAGACTGGAGCGATGCCGACGTGAAGACATTCCAAGAAGCAGACGGCAAAGCCGAATACGGCAAGTGTGTGGCAATTTCTACACAAGCTGCCATCCGCGAAATGGTACTGCCCGGCTTATTGGCAGTGGCTGTTCCTGTTGTTATCGGTCTGATGCCCGGCATGGGCAAAGAAGCCCTCGGCGGTCTGCTGGCAGGTGTAACCGTTTCAGGCGTACTGATGGCTATCTTCCAGTCTAATGCAGGTGGCGCATGGGACAACGCGAAGAAGAGCTTTGAAGAGGGTGTAGAAATCAACGGTCAGATTTACTACAAAAAATCAGACCCGCACAAGGCAGCCGTAGTAGGCGACACCGTAGGCGACCCATTCAAAGATACTTCCGGCCCTTCGTTGAACATCCTGCTGAAACTGATTTCTATCGTAGCATTAGTACTTGCTCCGTTTATTGTGTAATTAATCAACAGGCATAAATCCGATTGCTGCAAGAGCCATCCTGAACCATTCGGGGTGGCTCTTGTTTTTCGTCCAAAAATTTTCAAGCGATATTTGCAGTGGTAAATCAACCGAAAAAACGACGAATCAAACACATTTTGCCTATTTGCTGTTATAAATAGGGTTAGCATTTCGGGATTCGGATTTTAAGCAGGTGAGCAGATTAACGCGTTCTTTTTCACCGTGGAGTGCGCAAAGGTTTAACCGCAGTGTACACAAAGAAAAAATTCATCATAAAAACACTCAGCGGCTCTTCGCGTAATACTCAGCAGACTTTGCGGTAAATTTGAAAGGTCGTTTTAAATTACTCACTTACTTATCGGGAAACAAACTGAACCCGAAAGGTTCGGAATTACATACATCAACACATGGAAAACAACTGGTTAATCAATACGCTTGCTCTGCTGGGCAGCTTTTTGGCGATGGAAGGCGTTGCATGGGCGCTGCACAAATATGTCATGCACGGCTTTTTATGGATACTGCACAAGTCGCACCACCAGAAAGACCACAGCCATTTTTTTGAGTGGAACGATTTGTTCTTTCTCTTTTTTGCCGTTCCGGGGGCTTATTTTATCTATCAGGGTATTGCGCAGTCCGATTTTCAGCTCTACATCGGCTTAGGTATTGCACTTTACGGGCTTGTTTACTTCATCGTGCATGATGTATTCATTCATCAGCGCTACCCGCCTTTGTTGCGGTACAGCAACAACCGCTATTTCAGGGCACTGCGCCGCGCACACCATGCGCATCACAAGCACATAGAAAAAGAAGACGGCGAGGCGTTTGGCTTATTGTGGGTAAGCCGCATGTATTTTGAAAAAGAAAGCCGCCAATAGTCAGTAAAATTTGCGCAAATAATTCCTGTCGGAGTTTCAAACCTGACAGGAATTACTTTATAAGCCCAGTTCCTTTGCACGATTCCAGTAAACATCCATCTCGGCCAGTGTCATCTCGGCCAGTGATTTCCCGTCTTTGCGGCTTTCGCTTTCCAGAAAATTGAAGCGGCGCGTGAATTTGAGGTTGGTTTTTTCCAATGCCGTTTCGGGGTTAATGTTGATAAACCGCGCATAGTTCACCAAAGCAAACAGCAGGTCGCCAAACTCACTTTCTATCTCCTGCTGATTGACGGTAGTTCCACTCTGCAATTCGCTTTTCAGCTCGTTCATTTCTTCCTCTACTTTTGCCCATACGTCGGCAGGTTTGTCCCAATCAAAGCCGACGGCGCGCGCCTTTTCCTGAATACGGATGGCTTTTACCAATGCAGGCAGCGACTGCGGAACACCGCTCAAAACTGAGGCTTTTTCTCCGGCAGCTGCTTTTTCGGCCATTTTCAGTTGTTCCCAATTGCGTTTGACCTCGTGTTCATCGGCGGCCTGCACGTTGCCGTAAATATGCGGGTGGCGCCGAATCAGCTTCTCGCACACCTGATGGATAACATCGGCAATATCAAAAGCAGATTGTTCGGCAGCTATGCGAGAGTAAAATACGATGTGCAGCAACAGGTCGCCCAGTTCTTTTTTGACTTCTTCCAAGTTATTGTTCAGGATGGCGTCGGAGAGTTCGTATGTTTCCTCGATGGTCAGGTAGCGCAGCGATTCCATCGTTTGTTTTTTGTCCCAAGGGCATTGTTCCCGCAGGTCGTTCATGATGCCCAGCAAACGGGCAAAGGCTTCTGCATACTTGGGGTGATGAGGTTCTACGGGCATGGATGTGTGAAATATGGTGAGATGAGAGGCAAAATTACGTTCAATCGGTATAAAATTGCAGCAAGTTTAAACAAGGCTTGTGCATACATAGTTAATTACCAAAATCAAATCAACAGCATGTGCCCCAAACAGGCGGAAGCCTATACATTCGTAGCATTAGAACCTTATCTGCGCGAGCAGGCATTTGTGCTCATGCCCGAACTGAAGCAGTTTCGGAAAACAACCGATGTCGGTTTTCAAAACCTGATTCTGTCGTTTTCCGGGCGCAATGAAACTTTTCTGGAAGTAAACATTGGCGTGCGTCACCATGCGGTTGAAGAATTGGCGCAGCAGTTTTTGGACAACTTGCCCGAATTCAGAAAAGAGGCTAACACACTGGTGGTTTCTATCGGCAAACTGTCCGATACCAAATATTTCCGCTACAAAATCAGTTGTCAGGACGATATTCACAACAGCGCACAGCAAATCATGGACTTTATGAATGAACGCGGCTTTCGCTTCTTGAATGAGTCCTGTTCGCTTGCCAGCCTGAATAAGATATTCAACGATAAACCGCACCTGCCCGTTAAGTACCTGTACAACCAAATCCACCGCTGTTTCAAGGCGATTATAGTAGCCCGCATGTGCCACCACCCGCAATTTATGGATTTGGTAGAATGTTACTTCGGAACGCTGCAAAAGTTGGGTGCTCCCGAACGCTCTCTGATGGAATACGACAGGCTTGCTAATTATCTGTTGCACTATTGCCCGAACTAATCTTACCGCGGCAATCGGAAGGCAATTACGTTAGATGCCAGAGGATTTAAACCCGTGAAAATCTCTACGCCGTTTTGATTGATGTAGCTTTCTCCGACTCTAGAGGAGCCGTAGCCGACTGCATAAACCATTTCTCCGCGCGCAAAACCGCGGCGAATAAAATCGCCAACCAGCAAATTCAACAAAAAAGCATCACTTTGAATGTTGATGGCCGAAACAGAGGCTTGATAATTGGTAGGCGATACGTTGGGTGTTTTGCCGAAAAACAAGCGCACTTCGCGACGCTGCAAAAAAGTACCTGCCGGCCTGATAGTTCCCGTAAAAGTTACAATTTCAAACTCTTCGGCAGGAGGAAAAAACATGTCTATTTCGGAGGCGATGGTAGTGGAAGGCTGCACCATGCGGATGGTACTCATGTCGGTTGTATTGTTGGACAGCACTCTGATGCCAAATTTGCGATACATGCTTAGGTTGGGGTGAGTGGCCTGCAACCAATAAGTGCCGGGCGGAACACCCTGAATATCAAAACGCCCCTCCGCATCTGTTCTTCCGGTAAAGTTTTCAATACCGTTCAGTTCAATATCTACCGAGGACTTGAAAGGCACTTCGCGCCCGAATTCATCAAAACTCGTGATAATGCCTTTTACTCCTCCGGGCGGCACAGGGATATTGTCATTGCGTGTGCAGGAAAAAAACAGCAGCACAGATGCCGATAATACGATTCGCAGGATATACATACTGCCTCCTTGTTTTCAGTTTTCGGAATTGACCTGTTGGCACTAATGGCAGCATGTTCTTTTGAGCCTGTCAATCGGTTCTAAGAAAGGACGCTGCACATGCAACTTTACCTAAGTTAGCAAACAATGCGTAGGCTTCAAATGTTGCGAAAAAAAAACAGCCGGACAAAATTGCCCGGCTGTTCGTATAGTTAATGGTTGGGTATTATGCTTTGGCACGTGCCACTTTTACAGGCGTTTTACCGGTTGTTGCAGCGCTTTGTTGCGGTGCGGCAGACGGCTCAATGCTGTCCATTGTATCGGTAACGATAGAGCTTGCTATGAAGATAGAAGAGTAAGTACCGAAAATAACACCCAGTAACATGGCAAACGAGAAGCCGCGCAGAACTTCACCACCGGCTATGAAGAGTACGAATACTACAAGGAAAGTGGTAAGCGCTGTGATAATCGTACGGCTGAAAGTATCGTTTACGGCCTTGTTCATGCCTGCAATCAGCTCGCCTTTGTTGGCAGCACCTCCCGACAACGACTCGCGAACGCGGTCAAATACAACCACCGTATCGTTGATGGAGTAACCGATAATTGTCAGAATTGCAGCGATGAATACCTGGTCTATTTCTACGCTGAAACCGAATACGCGGGCAATTGCCACACATGACAGTACGATGAGTACGTCGTGGAACAACGCCAATACGGCACCCAGACCAAACTGCCACTTGCGGAAACGCAGGAAGATATAGGCAAAAATGGCCAGCAGCGATGCAATGATGGATTCCAATGCAGAGTCGCGAATATCGCTGGCAATGGTTGCACCTACTTTAGATGAACTCAAAATCTGAGGGTTCAGGTTGCTGTAATTTTTCAAACCTTCGTTCAAGGCAGCCAGTACTTTTTCATCTGCCGCATCCGAATCATCGTCAATCAGGTAAGTGGTTGTAACTTTCACCTTGTTGTCGGTGTCGTAAGTTTTTACTTCGGTGCCTTGTCCGCCAAACGAAGCAGTCAGTTTAGAGCGAACATCGGAGGCAACCACATTTTCCTTAAATTCAACCACATAGGTTCGGCCACCTTTGAAGTCCACACCCAAATTCAGCCCCTGTGTCAGCATCAGCACAAGACCGATGGCAATCACAACACCGGAGAAAGCATAGGCAATTTTGCGCTTGCCGATGAAATCAACACCTTCAATGCGGAAAGCATTCAGCGTGAACGGCGTAGCAAATGAAAGTTTGCTTTCCGCGCCCTTGCGATGAGTCAGCATGTACACAATCACACGCGATACGTACACAGCGGTAAAGAATGAGCAGAAAATACCGATAATCAAGGTGATAGCAAAGCCTTTAATCGGTCCCGTACCGAGCGTGTAGAGGAAAAACGCGGTGAGCAAAGTGGTCAGGTTGGAGTCAAAAATAGACCAGAAAGCACGCTCATAGCCTAACTCGATGGCTTCCAAGAGCGGTTTTTGGTTGCGGATTTCTTCGCGGATGCGTTCAAATACAAGCACGTTTGCGTCCACCGCCATACCGATGGTCAGCACGATACCTGCAATGCCGGGCAGTGTCAGGGCTGCTTCAAAGTTGGCAAGAATACCCACAATGAAGAAAATGTTGAACAACAGTGCGCCGTTAGCAACCAAGCCCGAACCTGCGTAGTAAATCGCCATGAACAGTACGACAGCCAAGAAACCAACCACAATTGAAATCAAACCCTGCTGAATGGCTTCGCGACCCAATGAAGGCCCTACAACGGCTTCTTCCACAATGCGCGTAGGAGCAGGCAGTTTACCTACTTTGAGGATGTTGGCAAGGTCTTGTGCTTCCTCTATGGTGAAGTTACCCGAAATGGAAGAGTTACCGCCTGCAATTTCAGACTGCACTACGGGGGCAGAGTACACGTTGTTGTCCAACACAATGGCGATGCGGCGGTTTACGTTAGCGCCTGTGAGTTTTTTCCAGATTTTGCTGCCTTCGGCATTCATCACCATTTGCACATCGGGTCTGCCGCGGTCGTCGAAGCCTTGCCGTGCGTCTTTGATAGCTTCGCCGTCCAAAGGTGCTTGGTTGCCGCGCGATTTTTTAATCACATACAACGTGTAATATTGCTTGCCCTGCTCTTCAAAAGTAGGCTTCACGCCCCACAAGAACTTAACGGTCGGCGGGATTGCCGGCGCCATTGCAGGGTCAAAAATGATGTCGTTTACCGCAGCGGTATCTTGTGCTTCATAAATGAGTTCAAAGTAGTTCGGATTGACGCGCACCAACTTGGTAAACAACGCTGATGCATTCTGACTCATGGCATTGTTCAATGAATCAATCATGCGTTTGGCAATGGCGGCAGAGTCTTCCGCAGGGGCAGGTTTAGCAGCCACTTTTGCGCTGTCGCCCGCAGCTTTGAGCGTATCGGCGCCGTCGGTGAGCGATGCCAGCGCATTATCGGTGGCAGGCGTAGCAGATGAAGCGGCTGCACTTGTTTTTTTCTTGCTTACGGCAAAATCGTTGATTTTTTGCAGGAATTCGCCGTATTCGTTGGGTTCGTATACTTCCCAGAATTCCAATTTGGCAACGCCTTGCAAAAGTTTACGCACGCGTTCGGGGTTATCAACGCCCGGCAATTCTACCTGAATGCGACCCGTTCCGGGGATGCGCTGTACGTTCGGGTTGGTTACACCGAATTTGTCAATACGAGACTTCACGATGCGGTAAGAACGCTCAATAGCGCCTTCAACTTCGGTAGTAATAATGCGCTTGATTTCCGGTTCAGGTGTTTTGAAATCAATAACGCCTTGGTTAGCAGAGTTTGCAAAAATTTTGCTCAGCTGATTAGGCCCTGCCAATTTTTCGTACTCATCAAAGAAAATTTCGGTGAAAGTACGCTGACTGCCGACTGCCAACTTTTGCGTATTGGCAAGTGCCTGTAAAAAGTTAGGGTCTTTGCTGTCGCCCGACATGGCTTTGATAACGTCCACAGGCGAAACTTCCAGCACTACGTGCATACCACCTTGCAAGTCAAGCCCTAAGTGCAGTTCAAAATCTTTTACTTCTTTGAGCGTAAACTTGGCAAAGCCTAAGTTGTACACGGGCAAATTCCACAACGAATCGTAATAACGTTGGCGCTTGTTGTAATTGATGTTGCCTTTGCTGTCCATGGCGTAGGCGTTGGCATCTTTCTGAATGTTGTACGATACCAGCGAAAACGACAGATAGAACAAACAAAGCAGCGTTATAATCACGGTAAGCGTGATGATAAAACCTCTGTTTCTCATGGTTTGAAAGTTGGAAATAAAATTTGGTAAACGGATTTACAAAGTTGAAAATAAGTTTGCCTGAAAGGCTTCGGGTTAAAAATGCGGAATACAGTCGGCAGAATTTACTGCCGAAGGCTGAATCGGTTGGCTCACCTGCTACGGTGCATTGGGAAGAATCAGCGTTTCAAACAACGCTTCTACATATACGGGAAGCGCAATCTGATGCAAGGGCTTTGGGGCGGGCAGTTCGCATACCGCCGACAAGAGGAAGAACAAAGGCACTTGCAAATGCCACTTGGGAATGGCACATTGTACACCGCTGCTAATAACTGCCTCTAAATCAGAGGCTTCGCTGACAATCGTGCGCTTGCCGCTCTCTTCGGGCGAATCGTTTGCGGCAGCCTCATCGCTTGCCTGCGCCGCTGCAACGGCATCTTTCTTCTTAACGGGCTGTACCTGATGAACCTGCAACAACGATAGCGGATACACCGCCAGCGTGTAAAATACCAGCAGCAGCATCCCGATGCTTCGTCCTATCGCCAATTTCGTCTGTTGCATGTTTCGGAAAGGTCGGCAAATGTAGGTTTTTTCCGACATTTCGCAAACGGTACAGCGTTTTTGACTCTCAACTCTCAAAAATGCAGGTAATAATCGGCAAGCAGTTGGCGCATGGCGGCCGAATAGCTGCCGTCGGGCAAGTGGATATAATGATGGACTTCTACGCTGTTTACACACGGCATTTTACCGAATTTGAGCAATGCAATGTGTGGCGGCTGCCCTTCGCGCGCTGCCCAATGCTGCGATTCGTGCAACAGCAAGCCGCTGCGGGCTGCCTGCAAAACAAACCCGTCGGCAGCAGCGGCAGGCAGCAACACAAAAAAACAGCCGTTCGGATGCAGGTGGGCGGCTGCTATGCTTGCCAATTCTTCATGCAGCAAAGTAACGGTATGCCGTGCCGCGTTGCGCTGTTCCTGCGGCGAGTGCAGGCTGCGATGAAAAAACGGCGGATTGCTGAAAATAGCATCGTAGGGGCTTGTTGCGTTTGGCAAAAAGTCTTGCACCGATTGGGCAAATACGCAGATTTGTGCGCCGAAAGGCGATTCGGCAACGTTTTCCCGTGCTTGTTCGGCGGCGGCGCTGTCTAACTCTACGGCATGAATCAGCAGGCGGGGGGCTTGTTGCGCCACCATCAGCGAGAGCAGCCCCGTACCCGTACCGATGTCTAACGCCGTGCCGATTGCGCCTTGCAACCGTTCAGCCACCCACGCCCCGAAAATGCAGCCATCGGTACTGACTTTCATGGCGCAGCGGTCTTGCGCTATGCGAAACTGTTTGAATGCAAAAAACGGATTTTTAGGCATTGTCCAAAGTTAAGCAACAGAGTAGATTAAACCCGACAAGTCGGGAAAAACCTGTCGGGTTTGTGCATAAATACAAATCTCTGCCAAGGTTAGCCCCCGACAGAGATTTTGAACGGAGAATCTTACGTAAATAGCAATTAATGCGGCAGTTTTTCGCGGAAGAAACCGTAAACCCATGTGCCCGCAATGGCGCTGAGTAAGGTTACGATGATGGCAGTAGCACCTGTGCCGATTTGGGCAAACAGCGGACCCGGACATGCGCCGGTAATGCCCCAGCCCAAACCAAACAGCAAACCGCCAATGATTTGTCCTTTGTTGAAGGTTTTCGGATGGAACGTAATTTCCTCGCCCTCAATGGTTTTAATTTTGAATTTCTTAATCAGCCAAATACTGATGACACCGACCATTACCGCACTGCCAATCACGCCGTACATGTGGAATGATTGCAGTTTGAACATTTCCTGAATGCGGAACCAGCTTACGATTTCGGCTTTGACGAACACAATGCCAAACATGATGCCTACTACCATGTATTTCAGGTTATCGTACCATTTGTGCTCAATATGGCTTTCATTGACGCACATGGCATCCAGCGAACGCACTTCAAAGTCGGTATTTTCCGCTACTTGTTGTTCTGTTGTTGTATCTGTGGGTTGTTGCAACATAATCTTTCAGTTTTTAAACGATTAGAGAGAAAGGATATAAGGCAGAATCACGTTTACCATTGTAAAGCCGCCAATCATGAAGCAAATGGTTGCCACCAATGAAGGCCATTGCAAAGTGGAAAGACCCATAATAGCGTGTCCGCTTGTACAGCCGCCTGCATAGCGCGTGCCGAAACCTACCAAAAAGCCGCCCACTACCATCATCACAAAGCCGCGCGGGGTAGTCAGTGCTTCCCAATTCATGAGTTGCATGGGCACTAAGTTGCTGTAATCGGTGATGCCGTATTTGGCAAGGTCTGCCACCAAATCGGGGTGTACAACCATAGGTTCAGGATTCGCCAAGAAATGCGCCGCAATGAAGCCGCCTACTAAAATACCTGCCACAAAAAATAAGTTCCACAATTCCTTTTTCCAATCATACTTAAAAAATGGGATGTTGGCAGGCATACAGGCAGCACATACGTGCCGCAACGAAGACGATATACCGAAAGATTTGTTACCTAAAATCAATAAAGCCGGAACAGTCAGTCCAATCAATGGCCCTGCTACGTACCAAGGCCATGGTTGTTTAATCAGTTCAATCAAATTCATGCAGTACAGTTTTTTTAGATTAATTAAGCAAATTGTTTGATGATGCGTGTCAGTTCGTGTTTAGGCACTACGCCGCTTTGTCGCCACAGCACTTTGCCGTTTTTAAAAAGCATCAGCGTAGGAACACCTCTGATTTGATAAGCCTGCGCCGCATGCGGATTTCTGTCCACGTCAATTTTGATGATGCTTGCCGCGTCGCCTACTTCGCTTTTCACTTGGTCAAGAATCGGCGCCATCATTTTGCATGGGCCGCACCAAGTGGCAAAGAAATCTACCAGCACAGGCTTGTCGCTGTTAATCAGTTCATTAAATTTCATAACGGATAAGAAGTTAGTTTATTGGACTAACGCATTGACGTTCTGCCAAGTTCCCCCGTTGATAACATTTGTAAATCCGTTTTGCTCCAAGATGGCTTTGGCTTGGCTGCTGCGGTTGCCGCTGCGGCAGAACACCACAATGTGCTTTTTACCTTTGAAAGAAGCTAATTTTTTCTGCACTTGGTCTAACGGAATATTGACTGCGCCTTTGGCTGTTCCTTGCGCAAATTCGGCAGGGGTGCGCACATCTACCAAGAATGCGCCTTCTTTGATAGCAGCGGCTAATGCGCCGTCATCGGTCTGAGCAAACAGGTTTTTAAACAAGTTGAACATAAGTATGAGTGTTATGGTGATTACGATTCCGAAAATAAATTTGCGATTTTGCATAATTCTGACACAAAATTAGAGGGTTGAAAAAATTCGGTCAGCTACTTTGGTTACACAGCAGCTGACTTAGGCAAAAACCGTTTCTTTGATGATGATGTAGATGCCCATTACCAGCACAAACCAGCCGAATGCAGGCTTGAGTTTTGCGCCGTCAATGCGTTTAGAAAGTGCAGTGCCTACGAAAATACCGCCAATGGCAAAGGCGGAAACTAATGCCAAAAAGCCCCAGTGAATCACCGTTTCGCTGCTTTCACCGAAAAACCCGATGAGCGACTTGGCAGCAATGATGACAAGCGAAGTGCCTACTGCCTCTTTCATGGGCAGTTTGCTCAGCACGACCAATGCAGGAATAATCAAAAAGCCGCCGCCTGCACCAACCAGCCCCGTAAGCGCACCCACAACCAAGCCTTCAATCAGAATCAGCGGGTAGTTGAATTGCTGTTCGCCGTTGGTTTCTGTGGCAGCAGGCTTATTGTCTTTTTTAATCATGCTGTATGAGGCAGCAATCATCAGCACGGCGAATAAAACCATCAGCAACAGGCTTTTGGTAACGGTAAATTCACCGATGGAAAAAATTTCTTTGGGAATGGCGGGCACAATGTAAGCGCGGGTCAGGAACACTGCCACAATAGAGGGGATACCGAACACAATCGCAGTGCGGATGTTTACCAACCCTTTGCGGAAGTAATCAAAAGAACCGACAGCACTTGTCAGCCCGACGATAAAAAGTGAGTAGGCAGTGGCAGTAACTGCGTCCACTGCAAAAAGATAAACCAAAACGGGCACGGTCAGGATGCTGCCGCCGCCGCCAATCAAACCAAGCGAAATACCAATGAGGATTGAAGCCAGATAGCCGATATATTCCATATTTGTCGTTTTTTCTGCCGCAAAGTTCGGCAATATCGGCACGGCGAACGGTTACTTTGGTTACAGAACCGTGATTTTGTTCCGCCCCAGCTGTACGGTGCCGTTTTCTTCCAACTTTTTCAGCAGCCGCGAAACCACCACGCGGGCAGTACCCAACTCATTGGCTAATTGCTCATGAGAAACGTTCAGCGTTTTGCTGCCTGTGAGCGCTACCTTGCGGTTGAGCAACGACAGCAGGCGCTCGTCTACCTTGTGGAAAGCAATTTCGTTGATAATTTCCAGCAGTTCCTCAAAGCGCTTGTGATAGAGTCGGAAAATGTAGTCTAACCACTGCGGAAACTCTTTCATGAGCGACATGACCTTATCCAACGGCAGAAAAAGGATTTCTGCATCTTCTTCCACTTCGGCGCGCACCTTGCTTTTTTCGTTGTGGATGCCGCCCAAAAACGACATGATGCAACTTTCGCCCGCTTTGATGTAGTACAGCAGGATTTCGCGCCCGTCTTCTTCGGTGCGAATCACGCGGATGCTGCCCTCTGCCACAATCGGGATGGCTTTGATGTAAGAATTTTCACTCAAAATTACGTCGCCCGCCTTGTAGTGCTTGATTTTGCTGTACTCATAGAGCTTGGCAGTCAGTGCGGGGGACGATTTAAAAGCGGAAACACTGTCGGAATCGTACATGGCGGTTATATAGACGGGAATAATTGATTAAATATGATGCAATTCAAACGCAAATTCGTAGCTGATGACGCTTTTTTCCTTCTGATTTTTCTTCCAAGCCTCTTCCGAATGACTTAGCTTGATAATATCGGCGGTGCTTGTTTCTTTGAAAATTGCAGCAACTTTTTCCAAAGTTTCCAACTCTTTTGCCGTAAACAGCGATGCATTAAACGGACGGTCTTTTCTTGCAACAAATTGTTCGCCTGTGTATCCCTGCGGAAATTCGGTCATCAGAATATCAACTTCGTTCCGATTGGCTAAGTATTCAAACAAGCCTTGAAAATTGTTGGGAACAGGTCCCATGCTGATGGCTTTGTAACGCATGCCGCTGATGGAAAAGCAACTTTCCCGAAACATTAAGAAATCTGCATAAAACAGCAGTTTGTTCATTTTTGTTTTAAACGGCGAAATTTTTTCGGCAAAAAAGACAACCATTTCCGTAAATTTTTCAAAGCACGGATTTCTGTATCCTGAGTAAATATCTGCCGCATGACCGCCCGAAAGATACTCTTTCAGGCTTCGGTCAAGAAGGGTGCGTTGGCGCTCTTCTGCCAACTCTTGCGCTTTGCGGATATATTTTGCTTTGGTTTTATCGTCTAAAGTGGTGCATAATTCCGTCATCTCAATAAAAACCTTCGGGTCGCTTACCATTTGAATCAGTTTTGCATTTGCCGTGCTTGGTATTTCGCCCGCCTCATATTGGCGATAGGTATTGATGCCTAACCCCAAAATTTCGGACATTTTAGCCGCCGACAGTCCGTACATTTTTCTGATGCCGATAATTTCATCGGGAAAAGGGATGTTATGCTTTGCACGGTATTGGTTGTAAACCTGATTGGTATTGATTTCGTCTAATGCGGTGGTAGTAAATTGTTCCCCGCTGTCTTCACATTTGTAACAGTGGAAAACAATTTCAAATGATTCCTTTCTGAAATCTACTGACCTGCGCTCTTTGGTCAATATCATTTCCTTACCTGTAATTGGGCTTTTCATGGTTGGTTACTTTAACGGGTAATTCATTTTGCGCTCTGCCGGATGAAAGGAAATACAGATAACACTGCTGCCCGGAATACCCATCGTAATTTTAATGTACACTTCCTTTTTCTTTATCTTTTTGCCAAATACCCACATTTCAGCACCTTTGTATAGTTTGTCTTCCAGTGGTCCTTCGCTGTAATCTTTGGGTTGCAAGGCTTCAAGAACGGCTTTGCGGTCGTTGGGGCGAAGTTCCAAATCAATGAGAGCCTGTATGTTTTTCCCGCGTTCATCGCGAAAAACCACATCCCAAATTTTCATTTTTTCTTTGAAGTCTTTCAGAAAGGCAGCAACCTCTGCTTCCGTGCGCATAAATCAGGCTCTACAAATATATGAAACGATTTCATTAATCCAACTTTAAAGTGATTAAAGGCGTATGAAAACAGTTTTTTGCAACTTTAAAGTAATTTTAGCGGTGCTTGTACGATTCCCTGCCCACCGTAAAATAACCCCAAAAACCGCATTCTCAAATACCGTTTGTTCCTAACAAAACCTGCTGCCGTTAGTTTTGTGGTAAACAAGTGAAGATTCCCTATGAACCCTTATATCAGCCGATTGCAGGCTACCATAGAACCTGTGCGCCAACAGGTAATTCATCACCCGACCTATGCAGCCATCCGCGATGCGGAAAGTTTGCAAAAATTTATGCAATATCATGTGTTTGCCGTGTGGGATTTTATGTCGCTTTTGAAAGCGCTGCAAAATAACCTGACTTGCACGCGCACGCCTTGGTTTCCCGAAGGCAATGCCGATACGCGCTTTCTGATTAACGAAATCGTAGTGGGCGAAGAGTCGGACGTGGACTTTTACGGCAATCGCAAGAGCCACTTTGAAATGTATCTGGATGCGATGCAGCAATGCGGTGCGGATATTTCAGCCATTGAAATGTTTACCGCCACGCTGCGCCAAACGGGCGATATGGAAAAAGCCTTTGAAGTGGCACGCGTTCCCGAAGCTGCCCGCCAATTTGTGCGCTATACCTTTGAGGTGATTAACGGCAATGAGCCGCACGTACAGGCTGCCGTGTTTACCTTCGGACGCGAAGACCTCATCCCGCAAATGTTCCTTTCCATTATCAACGAAATTTTTCAGGATACCCCCGAAAAAATCAGCCTGTTCAAATACTACTTGGAACGCCATATTGAAGTGGACGGCGACCACCACAGCCATTTGGCGCTGGAAATGACCGCCCACCTCTGCGGCGATGATGCCTTGCGCTGGCAACAAGCCACCGAAGCGGCACAAAAAGCCTTGCAAATGCGCGTCGCCCTCTGGGACGGCGTACTGGCAGAAATTGAGCAGACAATGGAAGTGTAAAAGAATTAGGATTATCGGATGGCGGATTGTCGGATTAGGCGGCAATCCGCTTTTTGTTTAGTGTGGGGCAAACTTTATTTATTTCGTCTTTTATTCGTAGACAAAAAGTTTGTCAATTAAGATGACGGCAATCGCTCAATCCGACCGAATGGTACGCACAACTGTGCGGATTGCACTTGTCGTCATTGTTTTTGTAGCAGCGCTGTTGCCGTTTTCTAAAAGCCGCAACCGCATCAGGTCTGATGAGTTCATTAATTGGACAGACCAAGAAATTCTACACGCTTACGATACAACCACCAATTCGGTATTGAAGGAAAAACTTAGAAAGGAACAAAAAGCACGCGGATTGCGTAATCAAAGAAAGCAAAGATGATGCACGATTTGGCATTCATAGAAACACAACTGCAAAGCCCTTCGTTGAAGCGGCGCACGGATTTTATTGCAACCTATGATTTTCCCGAACAATACAATGCTTTCTATCGTGATTACATTCGCCGAAACCTGCAAAATCCGCCCCGCGACAGTTGGTTTTTGATTGCATTGATTGAACTTGCGGAAGATATTCATTTTTTTGAGCCTGATATTCCAACTCTGCTGTGGCAACTGTACGACAGTCGGCGCACGGCAGTGTATTTAAAATTAACCGTTTTGGATTATTTTCTTGCCTATCCCGTTGTATCGGGCGAATCGGCGGAATGGGAAAAAAACTATCGCAAGCGACTGCAAAAGGCGACAAATGAGCTTATCAAATGCCAATTGTTGGTGAATTTATTGAAAATCAATCTCTTAAAAGAGCCGTATTGGCATAAGTTGCTAACCGTTGTCGGCAGAACAAGCGATTACCGCGTAATTATTCGCACGCTAAACAGCCTGCAAAAATTACCCGACCTCTTGCCTATTCATCGCAAAAACCTCACGGCAGTTGTTCGGGAAAATCCCTTGTCGCAATTCCGCGCAGTTACCGATGCGCTGCTTAAATTTGAGGCATATTAAGCCCTCATCATGAAGCCGTACTTGCAACTGATGCGTCCGCCCAATTTGCCGACTGCCATGTCCGACGTGGCGGCGGGGGCTGCCGTTGCTGCTTTTTTTGTCAGCGAACAACTGCCCGACTGGGCACTGTTGGAAGAACTTTCGTGGGGGCATTTGTCGTTGCTGCTCTTTGCTACGGTCTGCCTCTATGCGGGCGGCGTGGTGATGAATGATGTATTTGACGCCGATATAGACGCGGTAGAACGTCCCGAACGCCCGATTCCTTCGGGGCGCGTGCCATTGGAAAATGCCCGAACCATGGGGCTGACGCTGCTGCTGGCGGGCGTGCTGGCATCTTTCACCGTGAATGCACTTTGCGGCGGGGTTGCACTTACGGTTGCACTGCTGGCACTTGTTTACGACCGCTACGCCAAACATCATGCTTTCTGGGGACCGTTTACCATGGGGCTGTGCCGTGCAGGAAATCTGCTGTTGGGCATGAGCTGGACGGGGCAATGGCAACCGATTTACATGCTGATTGTGACCGCGCCACTGGCATACATCGCTTCCATTACCTACGTCAGCCGTTTTGAGGTGCGCGGCGGCAATGCCCAAAAACTTGGCAGAACTTTTATGTGGGAATTATGGGCAATCACTGCACCGAATATATTAGGCAACAGCGTTGCAAACAACCTGTGGCAACCCATACCTTTTGTCATACTGCTGATGGTGCTCATTACCCCGCCGCTTGCCAAAGCGCAAAAAGAACCTACCCCCGAAAACATCAAAAAAGCGGTCAAATCGCGCGTGATAGGGCTTATTGCGCTCAATGCTGCATGGGCTGCGGCTTTCGGCGGCTGGCAATGGGGCTTGGCGGTGCTGATGTTGATGCCCATTTCGCGCCTGCTGGCAAAAACTTTTGCCGTTACTTAGTCATTGTTTCTCTCATATTCTTATGCGCTTCACAGTCGTTATCCTGCTGTTGATTTCCAACTGCTTCATGACCTACGCGTGGTATGGTCATTTGAAAGATTTCAAAGACAAACCTTTGTTCTACGTCATCCTGATTTCGTGGGGCATTGCATTTTTTGAATACATGGTGCAAGTGCCCGCCAATCGCTGGGGCAGCACGATTTACAACCCCGTAGAGTTGAAAACCATTCAGGAAGTCGTCAGCCTGCTGATTTTCATGCTGTTTTCGGTTTTTTATCTCAAACAGCCTTTTCAGTGGCAGTATTTGGCAGGCTTCACGCTGATTTGCGCGGGTGCCTACCTGATTTTTGCAAGGTGAGAAAGTGAACGGTTTCAACCGAATTTATTCAAATCCGCCGGCAGGGATTCCATAAAAGCCTGTTAACCGTCAGAGACGCTAACAGCGCTTTCAACAAAAACGACGTTTGAAATTGTTCAAGTCCTTACTTCATCCATTTGCTGTTTTTGACCATCGGGAAGGGGTAATTGCTGCCTAAGCGGATGCCGTAGCGCTGCAATTCATCGCGGCTCAAATCGCCGACCACGTGGACGGTTGCCGCAGGAACGGGTTTGAGCACGGGCAGCCAATGTTTAACAAATTCGCCGTTGGGGTCGTATTGCTTTGCCTGTTTCAAAATGTTGAAATAGCGGTCTTCGCGCGGGTCGTTGCCGATGCCCGCTACGTAGTTCCAATTCCCCCAATTGCTGCAAACGTCGTAATCCAGCAGGGCATGTTCAAAGTACATAGCCCCCCATCGCCAATCAATTTTCAGGTCTTTGACCAAAAAACTTGCTACGTTCTGCCTGCCGCGGTTGCTCATAAAGCCCGTAGCGGCTAATTCCTGCATATTGGCATCAATGAACGGAATGCCTGTTTTGCCTTCCATCCACTTTTGGAAAAGGCTTTCGTTTTGTATCCACTGTTGCGCCTTTATGTCTTGCTTGATTCCGCCTTTTTTGAACAAGCGCGTGCCGTATTTGAGGGCTACAAAGCGGAAATAATCGCGCCAAATAAGCTCAAAAATCAGCCAGTAGGTGCTGTCGTTTTTGACGCGTTTGGCTTCGTATTGCCGCACTTGGTCAAAAACATAGCGCGGCGAAAGGCAGCCCAAAGCCAGCCAAGGCGAAAATTTGGACGAAAAATCAGCCCCCAGCAGCCCGTTGCGGGTTTCTTTATAGACTTTGAGCAGGTCTTGTTTCCAGAAATATTGTTGCAGCCGTTCCAATGCAGCCGTTTCGCCGCCTTTGAAAGTTACCAGCGTGCGGCTGTCTTGTTCGGGTGTTAGTAATCCCAAGTCTTCAAGGGTAGGAATGTTGCCGATTTCCACCGTAACGGGGTTGGGTTTGGCAGGTACGGGGAAAATATCGCGCACACGGGCGGCTTTTTCGGTCTGTTTGCGAAATTCCGTGAACACGTCGGGCAGCAACCCGATATTGCGGAACGGGATGTCGTCCACGTGGTAAAGCGTGCTTTGCCAAAAGGTGAACATGCGCGCCCCGCGCTGTTGCAAAACACTTTCAACGGCTTGCTCATCAGCTAATTCTTCGGAAGTAACTTCCTGCGAAGTATAGAGCAAGGTTGCGCCCGTAGCACTTTGCAGTTCGGCGACCACGTCGGCGGGCTGCCCTATGCGCACCACCAAGTTGCTGCCGATGCTTTGCAGCCTTTGGCGCAAGTCGGCAACGGATTCTAACAGAAACTGCGCCCTTCGCGCCCCCGTTTTGGTGAATCCCAAAGGGGTAGAGGCAAATTGGCGCGGGTCTATGCAAACAAAAGGAACAACGTTTTTTGTGCGAACGGCGGCTTTGTAGAGTGCTTCGTTATCGTGCAGGCGCAAATCGTTGCGCAGCCAAACCAATACAGTATTTTCCATCAGGGGTAATAACCAATGTGGAGGGGAATTGTTAAATCATTTGAACCCTCACCTCCACCTGTGAAATACGATATCTCCCACAATCTCCGGTTGGCGGTAGGTCATTTGACCAAACTCATCGGGATGCAGGCGACTGACGGCACGGGCGCTCAACGGATTGTCCGCATCTAAACGCGCGCCAAGCAGTTCGGCAGGCAGTACAGTAAAAATGGGCGTAAAAAAGCCTTTTAATTCAGGAATATCTGCATATTGCCCGTTCAAAACAAAGCCAATGTAAGGATGGAACAGATTGCACAAAACAATCAGTTCATCATTGGGTTGCATGAGAAAAACGGCCGCATCGTGGTTGCCGCCATAGCCCTGCGAAGCCCTGACAAAGCCTTGCAGTACAAAGCGACTGTCTGCATGGGCAAGCGTTTCGCAAATATCCGCAAATGCCAGCGATGTTTCTGCCGTACCTGTCCGTCCATTTGCAGGCGCGTATCCCGTAATCCCCAAAGGGAAAATGATTTCCATGCTTTTTGTTAAGTCGCTTTTTCGGAATTGTTAAAAATTGGTTGCTTTCTTTGCCAAACGGTGCAATAAGGTCAAATTCGGAATAATTTTTTCGCAAAACAAGCAAAAGTAGTTAAACATCCGACAGCTTTCTACGTTAATACTTAAAATCAAAATGCTCGTCATGCATACTTTTTCTGTGGCGCAACGCGCTGACCTGTTGCACGTTGTTTCGGAACAAAATTTTGAACTTATCATTATCGGCGGCGGCATTACAGGCGCGGGCATTGCGCTGGATGCAGCAGCAAGAGGCATTAAGACCCTATTAGTAGAAAAAGGCGACTTTGCAGGCGGAACAAGCAGCCGCTCTACTAAGCTCATTCACGGCGGATTGCGCTATTTGAAGCAGATGGAAGTCGGGTTGGTGATGGAAACGGGCAGAGAGCGCGAAGTACTGCACCGCAACGCCCCGCATTTGGTTGTGCCTGAAAAAATGCTTTTGCCGCTCATTAAAAACGGCACTTACGGACCGCTGGCAACTTCTTTCGGTTTGTGGGTGTACGACAAGTTGGCGGGCGTAAAAGACAATGAGCAGCGTGTCATGTTAGACAAAGCGCAAACCGAACAGCAAGAGCCGCTATTGCGCACTGACATATTGGAAGGCGGCGGACTTTATATTGAATACCGCACCGACGATGCCCGACTGACCATAGAAGTTATCAAACAAGCCGTTGCGCACGGGGCAATTTGTCTCAACTATTTGCAGGCAAACGGCTTTACTTACAACGAACAAGGAAAAATCAACGGCGTAGTGCTGGCTGACCAACTCGGCGGCAAAACCCTGACTGCCTACGCCGATGTGGTTGTCAATGCCGCAGGGCCTTGGGTAGATAAGGTGCGCGCCAAAGACACCACTAAGCCCAATACCAACAAACACCTGCACCTGACCAAGGGCGTGCATGTGGTTGTGCCTTACTACCGCATTCCGCTGCGGCAGTCGGTGTATTTTGATGTTCCCGGCGGACGTATGATGTTTGCCATTCCACGCGGGCACGTGGTGTACCTCGGCACAACAGATACTTCTTACTATGACTCTCCCGACCAACCGCAGGCGACGCAAGAAGACGTGGACTATATCCTCTCATCAGTGAACAGTATGTTCCCTACGGTACAACTCTCGGTAAAAGACGTGATGTCGTCGTGGGCAGGTTTGCGCCCGCTGATTCATGAAGAGGGCAAATCGCCGTCGGAACTGTCGCGCAAAGACGAAATTTTTGTTTCCGAAGGCGGGTTGATTTCCATTGCAGGCGGCAAACTGACGGGCTATCGCAAAATGGCTGCCCGCGTTTGCGACCGCGTAGCCAAGTGGTTGCAGGCGCACCGAGGCAAGACAACACATCCCGCCGCTACCGACCAAATCAGCCTGTGCAACAATGCCTTTGCCGATAGGCAAGCCGTAGAACAATACACGGCACAAATTGCGGCACGAATCGTGCCCGATGGCTTGGATAAATCCTATGCGCAGTTTTTGGTGTTCAACTTCGGTGCGGCAACCGATGCCATTTTGGCAACTTTTGACCGCATCAAATCGCAATATGACGATGTACGGGTAGCAGTTGCCATTGCCGAATTAGACTACTGCTACCGCCACGAAATGGTTGCCACCGTTAGCGATTTTCTGATTCGCCGCACAGGGCGTTTGTACTTCCATCGCCGCACGGTTGAGCCGCTCGTTCGCCCGTTGGCTTTGCAGTTGGCTGCATGGCAAAATCTGCCCGCTGCCGTCGCCGAAACTTGGGAAGCCGATTTTCTGAAAACCTATCGGGCAGCCGTTGAGTTTTTACCTGCGGAAGCCGACTCGGCAATGGTGGCGTAAGCAATCAAGGTCTCAATCCGCTGACGGGGCTTTCAGCCGCCGACAGGGATGCTGCGAAAGCCTGTTAGCCGTTGCAGACGCTAACAGTGCTTTTAACGCGAAATATTTGCTAATCAAAATGAAACATTAGCGCAAAAATGCACACCTTTAAATTGTATTTTTCCGATGCGGGTAAATTTGTAGAGCCAACGCATGAGTTGTCCCTAGACGTACTACACAAAACAGTATCAAACTTTTCCAAGACGATATCGCGAAACTCGCGTTAAAAATGTAACCCCAAAAAAACCAATTCACACATGGATAAATTCACATTTTACAACCCCACAAAAATTGTTTTTGGCGTTGATACAATTGCAACGCTGCCGGAGCATTTGCCCGCGGGTGCAAATATTATGTTGCTTTACGGCGGGGGCAGCATCAAGCAAAACGGTATTTATGAGCAGGTTAAACAAGTACTTGCCAACTTTACACACACCGAATTTTCGGGCGTAGAACCCAACCCGAAATATGAAACCCTGATGCGTGCCGTAGAACTTGGGCGTGCGGAAAAAATCAATTTTATTTTGGCAGTAGGCGGCGGCTCGGTGCTGGATGCGGCAAAGTTTATTGCCATGGCAATACCTTACCAAAAAGGCGACCCTTGGGAAGTTTTGGTGAAGCGCATCGGCAGCACCATTAAAGAGGCTGTACCCATCGGCACCATTCTGACGCTGCCCGCAACAGGCTCGGAGATGAACCCCAACTCGGTTATCAGCCGCGAATCTACCCGCGAGAAGTTGTCGTTTGCTTCGCCTGCCTGCTATCCCGTGTTTTCTATTTTAGACCCTGCGGTTGTGCGCAGCATCCCGCAGCGGCAGATTGCCAACGGTATTGTGGATGCTTTTACGCACGTGATGGAGCAATACCTGACCTACCCTGCCGATGCGCCGCTGCAAGACCGCTTTGCGGAAAGCATCCTGCAAACGCTGATTGAAGAAGGGCCTAAGGTACTTGCCAATTCTAACGATGCGGTGGCAGCGGGGAACTTCATGTGGTGCACCACCATGGCACTGAACGGCTTGATTGGCAAGGGAGTACCTAACGACTGGGCAACGCACATGATTGGCCACGAACTGACAGCTCTGTTCAACATTGACCACGCCCGCACGCTGGCGATTATTGCGCCGAACCTCTACCGCGTACTGTTTGCGTTCAAGAAGGAAAAGCTGGTACAATACGCCGCCCGCGTGTGGAACATCACCGAAGGCAGCGAAGAGGAGCGCGCTCAAGCCGCCATTAGCCGCACGGTGGAGTTTTTTCACAGCCTCGGTATTCAAACCCGCCTTTCGGATTATACATCGGACTATGCGGGCACTGCCGAAGAAATTGTCAGCCGATTTACGCGCCGCAACTGGCTCAAATTGGGTGAAAACGGCAACGTTACCATTGAGCGGGTAAAAGAAATTGTGGAAATGAGCTATTGATTATCCAAAGGCAGCGTGAAACAAAACATGCTGCCTTTGCCTTCTATACTCTCAGCGCGGATGCTGCCGCCATTTTTTTTAACCATATTTTTCACCATTGCCAAGCCCAACCCTGTGCCTTTTTCTCCTGCTGTTCCGCGTGAACTGAGGCGTTCACCGTTGAAAAGCCGTATCAGGCGCTCGGCACTGATGCCTACACCGGTGTCTCTGACAATAATTTCGGCCATCTGATTTTTTGCGGTAGCCTGTATGGTTACAACGCCGCCCGACAAGGTGAATTTGATAGCATTGGCAATCAGGTTGCGAATAATTGCCGACAGGTGGTTGGTATCTGCCCGAACTTTTATATCGGGCGGCACTTCGTTGCGCACGCTGATGTTTTTGGCTTGTGCCACGTTACCCAAAAATTCGGTGATTTGCCGAACGGCATCTTGCAGATTGATACCTATGGGGTGCAATACCTCGCCTTCCATTTGGCTTTGCGTCCATGCCAGCAGTTCCTGCAAGGTTTCGTCGGTGGCGTTAAACTGCCGTTGCAATTCTTTGCGAATCATTTCCAATTCCTCGCCCTTCAAAATATCGGGGTTGAGAACGTCTATGGTAGTTTTCAGGGCTGCCATCGGGCTGCGCAAGTCGTGGGCAATCATCAGGAAAAGCCTGTTTTTGAAGTCGTTCAGTTCTGCCAGTTTTTGCGATTGGCGCTCTATTTCGGCACTTTTTTGGATTAAATCGCGGCTTAATCGGCGTTTTTCCAACATACTGCGCGTCATCAATACGGCAAAAATCAGGATGATGACAATTGTAGCAAGGAGCGCGTAGTTATAGCGTTTTTCTTCCTGAACAGCCTTGTCTGCCAACTCTTTTTCCTTGGTCAGCAGAGCTATTTGTGTTTGTTTGAGTTCATTCTGAAATTGTGCATCCAGAAAAGCGATAGTTTCTTCGTTCTTTTCGGCGAAAATGGAGTCCTTTAATGAGGTGTATTGCTTGTAGTAGTGAAGCGCTTCGGCAAACTGTCGTTGTTTTTCGTAGGTGTTTGCCAAGCCGATATAAGCGCGCTGTACTTCCAATCTGATACCTGTACGTTTGGCAATTGCGAGTGCATCTTCAAAAACAACCTGCGCGCTTGCCGGAATGTTGGTTGCCAAATAAGCCTCTGCAAGGCTGTTGAGTGCTTCGGCAAGCCCATATTGATTATTGATTTCGCGGTGCAAACGGGTTGCCTCTTGGAGGGTTCGGATGCCGATAGGGACTTCTCCTCTGCGCGTGTAGAGTTCTCCCAAATACAGATAGACATAGCCCAAAATGCGTTTGTCGTTAATTTCTTTGGCCAAAGCCTCTGCTTGGTTCAGATAAATCAGTGCGCTGTCGTAGTTTTTTTGCCGCAGGTAAATCATACCCATGTTGCGGAAACTGGTGGCAATCCCTTCCTTGTCGTTGAGTTTTTGCTTAATGGCGAGCGATTTCTGATTATAAAGCATTGCCTTTGCCCAATCACCTTTGTCTAAGTACACATTGGCAAGGTCGTTATACCGAAAGGCAATAAGTTGGCGGTCGTTAATGCTGTCCGCTATGTCCAGCGACTGCAAATGATAGGTAATGGCAAAATCGTATTTTCCCTGTCGGTATGCCATCATGCCTTGGTAGCCGATGGCACGTGCCAATCCTCTGGCATATCCTATTTTTTCGGCAAGTTCGCGTGCTTGACGGGCATAAGAGGCAGCCCGCACTACTTCAATATTTCTCAGTGCAAAGGCCAAATTGTTGAGCACCTGCACCCGCGAGGAGTCGGTAAGGGTATAAGTTGGCGATGATTGCAGCAATATTTTTTCTAAACTGTCGGCATAGCGCTTTTGTGCCTGCATAACTCCTATTTGCAGACATAGGAAGATTACAATTGCGTACCGCACCGAAGGAATCATCAATGCTAAGTTAGTGCAAAAATGCCAAACGCTTGCTTTGGTTTTACCTTCAAGTTTGTGGCACGGAAAGACAGTTTAAACGCTGTAATTCCCAAATCCGTAATTCCCAGCCCTTTTACCGCAGCAGTTGTGAGGCTTTGTAGCGGGTCATCAGCGTAGCAAAAGCTACTACCGAAACAGAACTCAGCGGCATGAGAATAGCGGCAATTACGGGCGAGAGGTCGCCGCGCACGGCAAAACTCAACCCGACGGCGTTGTAGCACAGCGAAAGGGCAAAGCATGCCTTCACTACCCAAACTGCCTGTTTGGAAAAATGTAGAAACTGAGGCAGTTTCGGGAAAGCACGAGCATCCAGAATGCCGTCGGAGGCGGGAGAAAATGCCAGCACGTCTTCTGCCAGCGCGATGCCCACATCGGCTTGTCGCAATGCTCCGGCGTCGTTCAGCCCATCGCCGAGCATCACCGGATGATTGCCTGCCTCTTGCAAAGATTTCAGAAAAGCCAGTTTGTCGTGCGGGCTTTGGTGGAACAACATCGGTATTTCCCGTTGCTGCTGTTTTTGTACTTGTGCAAAGAGTTTTTCCAAACGCGGGCGCTCTTGTTCGCCATCGCCGGAAAGTACTGCTACTTTGTAATGGGGGACTACCTGCGCCAGCATGTCGGCCAAATCTTCGCGGAATCGGTTTTGAACAATGAATTTACCGCGAAGGGTTTCATTGAACGCGACATGCACTCCCGAACGCGTATCGGAACTTTCGGCTGCTGCGCCCGCAAATGCCGCCGAACCGATTCGCAACAAACGGTTGCCAACATAGCCTTTTATGCCCTTGCCTGCATACTCCTGCACGGATTGTAAAGCAATGGGCTGTTGGTTGCCCAAAAATCGGGCGATGGCCTTGCTCAACGGGTGTGTGGATTGGGCAGCCAATGCGGCTATTTGCGCCTGTTCATCCTCCGAAAGCGGAGAACCTTCCCACGTTACCTCTGCTTCCTGCGTATTGGTCAGTGTGCCTGTTTTGTCAAATACGAGCGTATCGGCGGCGGCTAATTGCTCTATCACCTGCGTATTTTTCAGGTAGAACTGATGCCTGCCAAAGTAGCGCAAGGCCGTTCCCAGCGCATAGGGTGCTGCCAGCGCAATGGCACAGGGGCAAGCGATAATCAAGACGGAGGTAAATGCACGCAAAGCGGTGGTAGTATCCTGCGGCAGCCAGTACAAGGCAGCAGCAAAGGCAACCACTAACACGTTGGTAGTGAAAGTTTTGCTGAATCGGTCAGTTACTTGCTGGATGCGTGTATGGCGGTTTTTGGAGAAAATTTCGTTGTTCCAGAGTTGCGTCAGGTAGCTTTGCGAAAAATCTTTGACTACTTCCAATTCAATGGCTCCGCCAACTTGCCTGCCGCCTGCATAAATGAGTTCGTTTTCCTTTTTGACAACGGGCTCGGCTTCACCCGTTACAAAGCTGTAATCAATCAGTCCTTCGCCGCTGCGCAAAATGGCATCGGCAGGTATCAACTCTTGATGACGTACCACAATGCGGTCGCCTTTTTTCAGTTCGCTGACCTGCACAAACCGCTCTACGCCGTCTTTTTTCAGGGTAATGGAAATGGGGAAGTAAGATTTGTAGTCGCGTTCAAACGACAGCGCCTGATAGGTTTTTTGCTGAAAAAGTCGTCCTGTGAGCAAGAAAAACAGCAGCCCGCCCAGCGAATCCATGTAGCCCGCGCCCGTACCGCTCAGGATTTCCCAAGTGCTGACACCAAACAGGCAGACAATGCCCAGCGTAATGGGTACGTCTATGTTCATTTGTCGCTGACGGAAGGCGTGCCATGAAGAAATAAAATAATCCTGCGAACAGTATAGCAGCACGGGCAGCGCCAGCAGAATGTTTAAATAGCCGAAAAACTGCCGGAAATTTTGCTCAACATAGTCGCCAAAGGTGAGGTACTCGGGCAGGCTGATGAGCATCATATTGCCGAAGCAAAAAAACGCAACTCCTGCCTTGTAAATCAGGCTGCGGTCAGTCGTTGGTTTTTGCTGTTTGTCCGAATCTTCCAACGTAATCAGCGGCGGATAGTTCAGTGAGGCCAGCAGTTCGGTAACTTGTCGCAGCGAGGTTTGTTCGCGGTTAAAGGTTATGGAAACCTCGCGTTTCATAAAATTCACGCGCGATTGCAGCACGCCCGCATCCAATCGTTGCAGGTTTTCCAACAACCATATGCAGGATGCGCAGTGAATTGCCGGTACAAAAAAACGCACCTTGGCGGTTGTTCCTTCGGCAAAGTCCAATAGTTGTGCCGCTACTTTTTCATCGTCCAGAAACTGATAAGTCTGTTTATTGCGCTGCCTGCCGTTGGCACCGGGCTTGTTGGCGATGTCGTAGTACTGACACATTTCGTTATCGCGCAGCAGTTCGTATACCGTTGCGCAGCCTTGGCAGCAAAAAGGATGTTCATCTACAACAATAGGGGCTGCTTCGCAAGTCTCTCCGCAGTGGTAGCAGGATTCCTTTCCGTCGGTTGCCGTTGTTTTTTTAGATTCAAGTGAAAGAGGTTCCATAGCAGTAGTCTTCCGGGCTGATTCGCAATGAAGGAGAAAAGTTTGTTTGTCGGTTTATGGGCGCAATTTCTAACAATGTGCTACCCCAAACAATGATTTAGGTCATCATTCGGGGAATGGAACAGGCATTTATCCATCGCACATCATCCGCCGCATATGGTTTGCAAACTATGGATAGGATGAGGCACGTTCGCTCAAATCCGTGTTGCCGATATTTTGGCAGCATCGGAAAAAATTTACCATATTCGCTGAAAATCTCCTGTTATGATTCATACGCTGCCTGAAATTGCTCAATATAGCCACTGGCGACATCCGTACACCCCCGACCCGAAATACAACCAAAGAGTAGCTTATTTTTCCATGGAGTTTGCCATTGACCAATGCCTGAAAACCTATGCGGGGGGGCTGGGTTTTTTGGCAGGTTCGCACATGCGCAGTGCCTACGATTTGAGGCAAAACATGGTCGGCATCGGCATCCTTTGGAAGCGCGGCTACTATGACCAAACCCGTCAGGAAAACGGACACATGAACGTGTTGTTTCAGGAGAAGCATTACAGCTTTCTGGAAGATACAGGCATCAAAGTAGGTTTGAAGATTACCCATGCACACGTGTATGTGAAAGCCTATTGCCTGCGCCCTGAAACTTTCGGTACGGTGCCGATTTATTTTCTGACAACCGATATTCCCGAAAATGATTACCTCTCGCGCACCATTACCGAGCGGCTTTACGACGACAACGAACTGACCCGCGTGGCACAAAGCATGGTTTTGGGCATTGCGGGGGCAAAAGTGCTGGAAGCGCTTGGCGGTGTGGACGTGTACCACATGAACGAAGGGCACGCCCTGCCCTTGGCCTACTACCTCTACAAGCAGCACCACCGCAATATTGAAGAGGTGCGTAAACGTTTGGTTTTCACTACACATACGCCTGAAAAAGCGGGCAACGAAACCCACGAAACGCACCTGATGCAGGTAATGAATTTTTTTTACGGCATTGATACGGATGAAGCCATGCGCATCAGTGGGCAAGAAGGAAGCCCTGTGCTGGACTATACGCTGGCGGCACTGCACCTGTCGCGAAAGGCTAATGCCGTTTCTAAACTGCACGGCATTGTGAGCAACCAAATGTGGGGGCACGACGATGACATTTGCCCGATTATTTCCATTACCAACGCACAGAACAAGCACTATTGGGCAGATACCGAATTACAAAAGGCATTGGAAAATGACGATGACCGCGCATTGATTGCCCGAAAAAAGCAGATGAAAGCCGAACTCTTCCGTTTTGTTGCCAATCAAACGGGTAATTTGTTTTCTCCCGATATCTTGACAATTGTATGGGCGCGTCGGTTTGCGGGCTACAAACGGGCAGACCTAATTCTGCGCGATTTAGGCTACTTTGAGCGTATCCTCCGCGACCGCAACCGCCCGATTCAAATGATTTGGGCGGGCAAGCCCTACCCGGGCGATTCCAATGCGGTTAATACTTTCAATTATTTGGTGGATTTGTCGCGCACGCTGCCCAATTGTGCCGTGCTAACGGGCTATGAGCTGCATCTTTCGCGCCTGTTGAAAAACGGAGCGGATGTTTGGCTGAATACGCCGCGCCGCACCCGCGAAGCCTCCGGCACCAGCGGCATGACCGCCGCCATGAACGGAGCCATCAATTTTTCCATTTCCGACGGGTGGATTCCCGAATTTGCCATAGATGGTGTGAATGCATTCATTATTCCGCCCGCTGACCTGCGCTGCACCAACCCCGAGCAGGATATGATTGACCACGACAACTTGATGGAAATTCTGACGCGGCAGATTATCCCGACTTACTACAACTACCCCGAACAATGGCTGAAAATAATGAAGCAAAGCATGAGGGACGTTACGCCGCGTTTTGATTCTGACCGCATGGCAGATGAGTATTACCGTTTGATGTATCAGCAGTAAATGACACAAAACAGTGTTTAAACCATAATCGGCATTATCCGTGTGCTTAAAATCAAAAGGACACAAGGCTTTTGTTGTGCACTTGTGTCCTTGGATGAATCAACTTTTGGCTATGTTTCAAATTTGCCAACCGACTTTCTATTTTTTGCCGATGCGCACGTTCAGGCGTGCATAATAAAATGCACCGTTGTTGCCCATTTGCACAGGGTCCCAAGCGCCGCCCGATTCGGTCAGGCTGGGCAGCGAACGGTCAGGATAGACGTTGAAAATGTTGTTTGCACCAACGGCAAGCGCTACCTGCGAGTTGAACGTATAGCGCAACCCTAAGTCGGTAGTTACTTTGGGCGAATACACGTCAAGTGCGTTTTCGTCATAGTCCCAGTTGGCAAGCACCACTTCGCCGAAGCGGACAAAACGCAGCAAGGCGCTGAATTTTTCTACCGTATAGTCAAAAGTCAGGTTGATTTTTGACACGGGGGCAGCGGCTTTGGCAAAATAGCGTTCGCGCAGGTCAAAGTAAATGTCTTCTTTGCCTGCCAAGCGCGGGCTTGTTTTCACTTCGTCAATGGTCAGGTTATTGAAGTTCATGGCAAGTGTGGAAATCAGTTTGCCTTTGCCGATGTTGGCGTTGTGAGTAGCCACCACGTCTAAGCCGCGCGTTGTAGTGCTGATGGCATTGGTAAAGAATTGTGCTTTGCCTACGCGCAGACGTTGCAGTTCTTGCCCGATGTCGGGGTCATCGTCGCTGAACTGACCTGTCAATACTACGCGGTTGTCAATTTTCACGTAATAGCCGTCCACCGTAAAGGTCAGGTTGTTCAGCGGGGTAAAGGTCAGCCCCAAGCTGCCGTTGAGCGAAGTTTCCTGTTTCAGCGGCGGAATGCCCAGCGCCTGCGTTACGGGGCTGTTGTTGCGGGCAATCAGCACCTCAACGGGTTGCGCATTGACAAAGTTGGTAACGGTAGAGTTGAAATAAATCTGCGGCAGCGAAGGCGCACGGAAGCCCGTACTCAACGTTCCGCGAATGGCGGCTTTTTCGCCCAAAGCAAGGCGCGAGGCAATTTTCCCGTTCAGCGTGCTGCCGAAATCACTGTAATTTTCAAAGCGCAAAGCAGCGCCAATCATGAACGAGCGGGTAATATCGGCTTCCGCATCGGCAAACAAACCGATGTTGGTGCGGCTTGCCCGAATTTCATCCGAAGGTCGGAAACCGGGGAAGCCCTGCGAGCCGCCCGGGAAACGGGGGTCGTAGTTGTCCCACGATTCGCGCTGCCCTGCAACAATGTTGTAGTTTTCGGCGCGGAATTCCGAACCAAAGGCTACGTTCAAACCTTTGAAGGTATTTTTGAAATAGCGGTTGAATTTTACGCCGCTGTTCAGTTGCCCCAGCCCAAAGCCGCCCGCGTCAAAGTTGCGGGGCGTAGCCGTTCCCATAGAGCGGTTCAGCGTATTGCTGACCGAATACATAAATCGGTTGTGTCCGTAGGTGGCAAACAGGTCAATGTCCCATTCTTTGGCAAGGGTGCGGAAGCCCAACGTGTAGCCGTGGTCGGTAATGTCCGCCCCGATGATGGGGTCAAAACCGTTGGGATAAATGGAAGGAATGTTGCGTTCGCTGTCGGCAAAGCGCGTCCATGCGTAGGCTTCGCCCTTGCGCAGGTTCGTTCCGCCGAAGGCATACAAGTAGCTTTTCGCGCTGACGGGCAGGCGTGCGTTCAGGTAAAGGGACGCATTGCGCACGCGCGGGTCGCCGTATTCGCGGCGTGCCAAGTCGTCGGGGTCGGTGTTGGCGCGGTTCGTATGGTCGCGGAAATTAAAATCGCCTGTCAGGTTCACAAAACCTTTCTGCCCGACGGTAAAGCCGTAGTTGGCGTTGATATTATAGTTTAATCCGTCAAAATTTTTGTCATCAAACCGATATTTTGCCTGATACATCCCCGCGTTGGCATTAACGGTGAGTTCGTTGGTGGACTGTTTCAGTACGATATTGATAACCCCTGCAATGGCATCCGAGCCGTATTGCGCCGCTGCACCGTCGCGCAGAATTTCAATGCGTTCAATAGCAGCGGCAGGGATGGCGTTTAAATCCGTGCCTGTGTTGCCGCGCCCGCGTGTGCCGTAGATGTTCACCAAAGAGGACTGATGTCGGCGCTTGCCGTTGATGAGCACCAGCGTTTGGTCGGGTCCGAGTCCGCGCAGCGAGGCAGGGTCAACGTGGTCGGTGCCGTCCGAACCTGTTTGGCGGTTAGAGTTGAACGAAGGGGCTACAAATTGCAGCAGTTGGTTGATGTCCAGTTGTCCGGTTTTGGCGGTAATGGCGCTGATGTCAATCACATCCACGGGGGCGGGGGTTTCCGTAACGGTGCGGTTCAGGCTGCGCGTACCTACAATTTCCAATTCGGCGAGCTTGGTTACGTCTTCTTCCATCGTAACATCCAGTGTTGCACCTTCCTGCCCGACACTTACTTCGCGAATTTGCACGGCATAGCCTACAAAACTAAACCGCACGCGATAGTTGCCCGGTTTGAGCGTCAGGCTGTAAACGCCTTCCGAATTGGTAACGGTGTTTTTGTTGGCATCCAACACACTGACGTAAACACCCGGCAGCGGCTCATTGCCCGTTCCGACGACTTTCCCTTTGAGTTCCTGCGCATAGGCTTGCATCAAACAGCCTATTACGCAACCGACGATGAGTAAAAGTTTGCGCATAAAAGTTGGGGGTTGAGATGTGTACAAAAAAAGCCGATTGAAAAACTCAATCGGCAGCTAATCTACGCAAATTATCAGGATGTCAAAATATGCAGACAACTTGCATCAATTTTTTTTACTCTTGCACGACTACGGTTTTTGCCCACTTGTCGCCAAAGCGGCGGCGGTCACCTGAAAATACCATGAGTGCATCTATGATGTTAAAAAACGGAATCAACAGAGAAACATAGCGAATGATGCTTGTTCCCCAGTCGCCGGTAATCATTTCGCCCGTATCTTCTTTTACGACCTTAATTTTCATGGCTTTTTTGCCGATGCTTTGCCCGCCAAGTTGCGGGATGGCATCCTTGGTGAGTTGATAACCAAGCCCCAGCAGGTTTACTACTGTGCCTAAGCTTGAATTGATAGCACTTGCCGCCAGTACGGCAACAGTAACAACAAGTCCATCAATCAGGGCTGCCAGAAAGCGCTGCCCGGGAGTAGCTAATTGGAATTCCATAATTTGTTTGATATGTGGTGGAATTTGAAGTTGAAGAAAAACGCAATGAAAAACAAATTATCGTCGGTGAAATTTCAAGCGGCAAATGTTGTTCAATAACGGACAAGCGATGTGCTGATTGTGGACAATAAAAGGCAAGCAGGAAAATGTGTCCTGAAAATAAAATACTGCAAATCAGTTGGTTGTGAGTATCGGCATTGTGCTTGCCAATTATTGGCCTGAGACGTTAATAAATCGCTTCATCGTCAAGTTAGTTTATAAAAGCAGGGCTTTGCTCTGCTTTTGTATTTTTGTGGCTGTACAATCTTTTGACTCATTTTGTTACGCCGATTTTTCCGTGGCATTTTATATGTCGTTATAGCTGTCTTATTGTTAGCAGTGGGTTTATTTGCCCCTATTGATAACCGCCATTATGCCGAGCAAGATTTTTATCAGGCCGATTTGCAGGCAATAGATGAGGCAGACTGGTCAGTCGCACGGTCGGCAGGTGGTATCCGCGTAGGCTGGGCAAGAGCAGCCATCGTTCCGACAAGTCCTACACCAATGGCAGGTTATGGCATCAGCCGTGGCGATTTTCAAGCCGTACACGATTCTGTTTATGTGAATGCAGTGGTGCTGCAAAACGGTTCGGAGCAGTACGCCATCGTCAGTGTCGATTTGTTGGTGTTCCCTCCTGCGGTTGCTGACTATCTGCACGAAAATGTACAGCAGCAGACGGGCATAGCCTTTGAAAAATTATTTCTAACGGCTACTCACACGCACAGCAGTATAGGCGGTTGGGCAGATAGACTGGCCGGTAGGTTGATGGCAGGGGGCTATCGTCGGGAAATCGTAGAAATGATTGCCCGAAAAATCATGGATGCATTAAAGCAGGCGCAAAGTACCGCACGACCTTTGGCGGGTATCGGATTTGGCAAAACCGATGCGCCCGAACTGATGAGTAATCGCCTGTCCAAAAAGCAGCGGGCAACCATAGACGGATATTTGCGCTGCATCCGCTGGGTGCGCAACGACGGCAGCAATGCCCTTTTAGCAGCTTATCAGGCACATGCCATTTGCGTACATCCGCGCCTGCACGACCTCAGCCGTGATTATCCGGGGTATTTTACCGATTCATTGGAGCAAAGCGGTAAATCAGATTTTGCCCTGTTCGGTTCGGGCATGGTTGCCAGCCACGTTCCGAACTACAACTGGGGCTTAGACAGCTACGACCTTGCCCGCGATTTAGGTAAAAAACTTGCTGCACGTTCAATTTCGCTGTTAGATAGCGTGGCAACAGATACTTTGCAAACAATAGCGGCGTGGCAAATTCCCATTTCAGTAGGTGAGCCTCAACTGCGAATTACAGACGCGATTATTGTGCGCCCTGCTGTTTTTAAATGGCTTTTTGGTGAGCAGCGATTGTATTTGTCTGTGCTGCGGCTGGGAAAGATATTATTGATTGGCGTTCCATGCGATATTTCGGGGGAGTTTGCCACCGAGTTGATGGAAAAGGCTGCGGCTAAAAATCTGGATTTGGTAGTAATGAGTTTCAATGGGGGATATATTGGCTACATCACCCCCGATGAATACTACGAACAGTACGCCCCCGAAGTGAGGGAGATGAATTGGGTAGGGCCTCACAAAGGAAGTCTTTTTAAAGAACTTATCAGTCGCATCATTGAAAAGCAGCGTAAAGGTTAGCCCAAACTTTCTGTTATCAACTCCTTAACCTCCTTATCCGCACAACCCAAGCCGATGAGCACCACTTCGCGGTTTTGGTGCAAATATTTTTGATGATATCCCTTCGCTTTGATTTGTGCCAGCGCTTCCGCCGCGCTGCCGTTCACCTTGAACTCAATCACAAAGAACGCATCGGGTGTATATACCACTACGTCAATCCTGCCTTTGGCGGTTTGCACTTCGGTCTGCGTGTAAGTTTGCATCAGCGAAAACGCCATGAAGAAAATGGCATGGTAGAACGCCTCGTAGCGTTCCATGAATTGTTCGTAGGGAATGTTGGCCAGCAGTGTGTTGAGCGCATCCTGAAACTGTTCGTAGTTCCGCTGTTGTAGGTGTTGCAACATGTTGAAAATCAACGGGCTGATTTGCTTTTTACCGCTAAAATCGCTCAACATGAATTGCAACAGTGCGTGCCGTACTTCCCGATTGGGGTAAGAAAGCGTGTAAATGTCCTCTATCTTGTTTTGAATCGTCAGGTAGCCCGTTTGGAACAGCAAAGCCATTTCATCCACGTTTTCCACCTGAAAATTGCCTAATTGGATTTCGGAAAGTTGTACTTCTTCCAAGTTATAGGTAAACTTTTCGCGCAGCTTTTTGACCAAAAACGTGGGCGTACCCGTGGCAAACCAGAAGTTACCGAACTGCTGTTGCGACATGAGGTTCAAAACCGAAAACGGATTATACACGGTTTCCTTGCCGCCCCAGAGGTAGCCGTTGTACCACGTGCGGATTTTTTCCAGCATCTCATGGCGACTTACGCCTTCGTTTTGTGCCAAAAGGTCAATTTCACGGTCAAAATATTGTTCCAGTTCAGCCTGTGTGTAGCCCAGCAACGTGGCATATTGCGGGTGAATGGTAATATCGTGCAGATTGTTCAAATCCGAAAAGATAGACACCTTGCTGAACCTCGAAACGCCCGTGAGGAAGAAAAAGCGAATGTACGGGTCTAAACCTTTGACGGGTGAATACAGGTTTTTAAGCAGTTCGCGATGTGCAACGGCGCGGTCGGTATCTTCCAAAAAGTCGATAATCGGCTTGTCGTATTCGTCAATCAGAATGGCAACCTGTCCGTATTTTTGATAGACTTGTCTGATAAGTTCGCGCAGGTAGTCGCCCGCATCGATGCCGCTGACCGATACTCCATAGTCGGCGGCAATTTTATGCAGTTCGGCAATGATTTTGGTTTTCAGGTCGGTAGCCTGATAGGTCAGTTGGCTGAAATCTAAATGAATCACGGGGCTTTTGCGCTGCCAGTCTATCTTATCTTCAATCCAAAGCCCTTTGAACAGTTGTTGATTGCCCAGAAATATCTCTTTCATCGTGCTGAGCAGCAACGACTTACCAAAGCGGCGCGGACGGGAAAGGAAATAGTACTTACCTTGGTCTATCAAACGGAAAATATGCGGGGTTTTATCAATATAGACATAGCCGCCCCTGCGCAACTCGCCAAAATCCTGAATGCCGATGGGGTATTTCTGAATCATAGCTTAAAAATACGGTTTTCGCCTCATTTCAGCTGAAAAATTGCGATTTGTGTGGCAAGCGGCTAAATTGAGGTTTTAAATTTATTCACCTTTTGTTGTCAGTACATATGAAGCAATTTTTCTATGGCATTTTGTTCACGCTGGTGGCCGGCATTGGACATGTGCAGGCACAGGAACTATCCTATTATCTGCCTGATTCGGTTAAATACAATTCGGCAATACCAACGCCGGAGTCGGTAATGGGGCATAAGTTTGGTGAGTGGCATATGACTCACGATAAACTGGTTTATTACTTCCGCGCATTGGCGGCAGCCTCCGACCGCATCAAAGTAGAAGAGTTTGGACGCACGTATGAAGGTCGTCCGCAGTTATTGGTTATTATTTCATCTGCCAAAAATCAGGGCAACATGGAGAGTCTCCGCCAGCAGCATCTGCAACTTACTGACCCTGCAAAATCGGCTGCTCTGAATCTGGAAAGTATGCCTGTGGTGGTTTGGATGGCGGCAACTATTCACGGCAACGAACAGAGCGGCGTAGGGGCAATGGTGCTAATGGCCTACCACTTGGCAGCAGCACAAAACGCCCGAGTGGAGGAAATGCTCGATAAAACCATCATTGTGATGGAGCCTTGCCAAAATCCTGACGGCATGAACCGCTTTTCCACTTGGGTGAATATGCACAAAAGCATTGGCACTACCGTATCGGATGCTGCTGCACGGGAATTTAACGAAAATTGGCCCGGTGCCAGAACGAACCATTACTGGTTTGACCTTAACCGCGACTGGCTGCCTGCACAACACGTAGAAAGCCGTAACCGTTTGGTGAAATATCACGAGTGGAAGCCTAACGTAGTAGCCGACCAGCACGAAATGGGAACTAATGCCACTTACTTCTTCATGCCCGGTGAGTCGGCAAGAACCAACCCTATTACACCGCCTGTCAATCAGGAACTGACAGTGAAATTCAGTCGCTACCATGCGGCGTTTATGAACCGCATTCAATCGCTTTACTACACCCGTGAAGGTTTTGACGATTTCTATTACGGCAAAGGCTCAACTTACCCCGACGGCAATGGAGCAGTGGGTATTTTGTTTGAGCAGGCAAGTTCCCGAGGACATGCACAAGAGAGTGAAAACGGTATTGTAACCTATCCGTTTACTATTCGCAACCAGTTGGCGACTTGTCTTTCTACTTGGCAGGCATCTTATGACTTGCGGTTAGATTTGCTGAAAATGCAGCGCGACTTCTATCAGTCGGCTATCCGCGATGCGAACGCTTCAGCCGTTAAAGGCTATGTGTTTGGCGATGCTTACGACAAAGGTCGCAACTATCATTTTGTGGAATTACTGCGCCGTCATCAGATAGAAGTTTATGAACTGAAAAACAGTGTGCAAGCCGGCGGTATCACGTTCCCGCCTGCCACGAGCTATGTAGTACCAACCGCACAGCCTCAATACCGTTTGGTGCGTGCCATTTTTGAAAAAACATTGGGTAACTACTACAAAGATAGTCTGTTCTACGATGTTACTACTTGGACAATGCCGCTTGCGTTTGGGTTGCCCTATGCCGAACTGCAAACGCCTGTAACTGCTTTGCTGGGCAATAAAATTGAGGGAATGCCCCAAATGCCCAAAGGTGAAATGGTTGGCGGCGTGAGCAGCTACGCCTACATTTTTGAATACGATGAATACTATGCGCCAAAGGCATTGTATGATATTTTGAACAGGAACATAACGGCGCGAGTGGCTGCACAACCGTTTGAAATAATGCTGGCCAACGGGACTAAGCGCAAATTCAACACGGGGGCGGTGATGGTGATGGCAGGTGCTAATCCTCAAATGACACACGACCTGCTGAAAAACATTGCCGAGCAAACAGGTGTAACGGTTTTTGCCGTCAATACGGGTTTGGCAGACGCAGGCCCTGATTTGGGTGGCCGCTACTTCCAAAAAGTGCGCAAACCTTCCATTTTGTTGTTTGCCGGCCAAGGAACAAGCAGCTACGATGTAGGCGAAATCTGGCATTTATTTGATAACCGATTCCGTATGCCTGTTTCTGTGGTAGACCTCCGCGATGCTTCACGTGCCAACCTCGACCGCTACAATACCATCATTATGGCTAACGGCAGCTATTCGGAAATAGGTCAGGCGTTGCAAGCGCGTCTCAAAAGCTGGGTGCAAAACGGCGGCACGCTCATTGCCATAGAAGATGCGGTTTCATGGGCAGTACGCAACGGCCTCACCGATGCTGCTTTTAAAACCGAAAAGAAAGATTCCGCACAAGTGAACGTGCCTTATGCAGGTTTGGAAAGTCTGGCCGGTGCACAACAAATCGGCGGCAGCATTTTTGAAACCCGCTTAGACTTGACCCATCCGTTGGCCTACGGCTACCGCAATGCTTCTGTCAGCATATTCAAAAACAACAAACTGTTTTTGAAACGCGGCAACAATTCGGCAGTAAGCCCGCTCAACTACACGGCGAACCCGCTCCAAAGCGGTTATATCTCTAAGCAAAACTACGAGCAGATTAAAAACAGCGGTGCTGTTCATGTAAGTGCACAAGGCAGAGGCAGGGTTATCAGCATGACGGAAAGCCCTAATTTCCGTGCTTTCTGGTACGGCGGCACCAAGTTGTTCATGAACAGTGTGTTCTTCGGCAAC
The DNA here is from genome assembly GCF_021206925.1 of Rhodoflexus caldus. NCBI lineage: Bacteria > Pseudomonadati > Bacteroidota > Cytophagia > Cytophagales > Thermoflexibacteraceae > Rhodoflexus > Rhodoflexus caldus. Next base: position 379,567 of record NZ_JAJPRF010000003.1, read on the forward strand.
CTGATTCGCACCTCATTTAGTACCTTTGGTGAAGAAGAAGACTAATTTTGCGGCAATCACTTTATTTATTCCATGAAAACAGCAGAAATCCATACCAAATACGGTGTGATGAAGGTGGAATTCTTTGAAAAGGATGCCCCCGGAACGGTAGCTAACTTTGTAAAACTGGCAAAATCAGGTTTTTACGACGGGCTTACCTTTCACCGCGTTATCCCCGGCTTTGTTACGCAAGGCGGATGCCCTAACGGCATTGGCAACGGCGGCCCCGGCTACAAAATCCCTTGCGAACTGGACGGAGACAATCAGTACCACGATACAGGCGTGCTTTCTATGGCACATGCAGGCCGTAATACAGGCGGTTCCCAGTTCTTTATTTGCCACAATCGCGAAAACACGAAGCACTTAGACCGCAACCATACCGTTTTTGGCAAAGTGGTGGAAGGTCTGGATATCATCCCTAAAATCAAGCAGGGTGATAAAATGGACAAAATCGTGATTCACGAAGAAGCATAGTACCACAACACCCGAGGGGTTTCTAAAACCCTTCGGGTGTTGTATTTTCAATCATTTCCAACCCGGTATTAACCGACTGTAAATATGAAATACATTAAACTACTGCTTTCGCTGGCCGTAACGGCAGCACTCACTTTTGCCCTGAACAGCAAGTTTGGACAAGTCCCTCCTTTGGGCAAGTTCTTAAACCCTTTTGACGGTTTCTGGCAAAATGCACAGAACAAAGACCATGTGCAAGGTGCCCCTGCCGATGTCAAACTGGAAGGTTTGAAAGGCAAGGTACAAGTGATTTATGACGACCGCTTAGTGCCGCATATTTTCGCCGAGAACGAAGAAGACCTGTATTTTATGCAGGGCTATGTAACCGCTCAACATCGCCTTTGGCAAATGGAATTTCAAACCCATGCCGCTGCGGGGCGTGTATCCGAAATTGTAGGAAAGGCCGCCGTGGACTTTGACCGTGGCAACCGCCGCAAGGGCATGATGTATGGCGCAGAGCGCGCTATCCGCCAAATGGATACCCTACCTTTGGCAAAGATGATGCTTACCAACTATACAAAAGGGGTAAACGCATATATTAACAGCCTGAGCATCAAAGATTTGCCGGTAGAGTACAAACTGCTTGACTACCGCCCCGAAGAGTGGCAGCCCGTAAAAACTGCCTTGCTGCTGAAATACATGGCCAATACGCTGGCTTCGGGAGATGATGCTATTGAAAACACAAATGCACTCAAACTGTTGGGGCGTGAAACGTTTGACTTGCTCTTCCCCGATTATCATCCCGAGCAAGCCCCCATTGTGCCTACCGACGGCAAATGGAAGTTTGAGCCTTTAAAAGTAAATACGCCCAATGTGCAATTCTCCGATAAATTTTACCATGTTATCCCGATGCCCAAAACCGAGCCGGGTGTAGGAAGCAATAACTGGGCTGTGGCAGGCAGCAAAACGGCTTCGGGGAATCCTATCCTTTGCGATGACCCGCACCTAACCCTCAGCCTGCCTTCTATCTGGTATGAAATGCAATTAGTTGCCCCGGGTGTCAATGTATACGGCGTAACGCTTCCGGGAGCGCCCAATATCATTATCGGCTTCAATAATGATGTGGCTTGGGGTGTAACCAATGCACAGCGTGATTTAGTGGATTTATATGCGATTCAGTACAAAGACGGTTCGCGCAACGAGTATTTTCTGGACGGCAAATGGGAAAAAACCACCAAGCGCATTGAAGAAATCAAAGTGCGCGGCGACAAAACCTACTACGACACAGTGGTTTACACCCACTGGGGGCCTGTTGCTTACGATGAAACCTTCCATCAGGACAAGCAACATTCCGACCTTGCCATGCGATGGATTGCCCACGACCCTTCGCTGGAACTGCTGACGTTTTACTACCTGAACCGTGCAAAAAACTATCAGGACTATGTGCGCGCCCTAACTTACTATGACTGTCCGGCTCAAAATTTTGCCTTTGCAGCCACCAACGGCGACATTGCCATGCATATTCAGGGCAAGTATCCCCTCAAATGGCGAGAGCAGGGCAAGTTCATTTTAGATGGTACCACAAGCGCCTCCGCTTGGCAAGGATATATTCCCGATGAACAAAATGTACATGTTCTCAATCCGCAGCGCGGCTATGTAAGCTCTGCCAATCAGCACCCGTCAGATACGCTGTATCCGTATTATGTCCATGCCAATAACTTTGAGTATTACCGCAACAGGCGTATCAATCATCTGTTGGATTCCATGAAAAACATTACTCCGCAGATGATGATGGACATGCAAAATGACAATTTCAACCTGAAAGCCGCCGAGAGTTTGCCTTACTTTTTGGCGCAGGTAGATGAGAACAGCCTCAATGCACAGCAAAAGTCGGCCTACCAGCTGTTGAAAAAATGGGATTTTTACAATCATGCCGATGTAGAAGCCCCAAGCTACTACGAGGCATGGTGGGATAAACTTTTCCCCTTGGTTTGGGATGAACTGCTGGGCAAAGAAATACCCTACAACCGCCCCGATGCGTTCACTACCATTAAACTGTTGAAAACCAAACCGCAACACCCAATGTTTGACAATAAGAGCACGCCCGATGTAGAAAGTGCAAAGGAAATTATCGCCAAAGCCTTTCTGCAAGGTGTGGACAGTGTCAATAATTGGAAAAAAGCAAATGACAACAAAATGCCGCTTTGGGCAGACTACAAATCAACTTCTGTACAACATTTGGCGCGGCTGGCGCCTTTCAGCGTGAATAACGTGCGCAATGGCGGCAATCACAATATCGTCAATGCAACCAGCGAACGGCACGGCCCTTCTTGGCGTATGGTGGTAGAATTGGACAAAAAAGGTGTGAAAGGATGGGGCGTATATCCCGGCGGGCAGTCGGGCAACCCGGGCAGTCCTTATTATGCCGATATGATGGACACATGGCGCGACGGCAAGCACTACGAGCTGTTGTTCATGCAAAGCCCGACACAAACGGCAAAAAACATCCTCTTCCGTCAAACTTTTTCTAACTAAACCCATTCTGCACGACCATGTTTTTGATTCAGGTAATTACGCTTTCCGTAGTTTGTGCCGTTTTTCAGATATTATTGCCCGGCTATGCAGTATATGTTGTAGCTGCTGTGTCTTTGGTTTTTGGCTTAATTTTCGGACAGAAGCCCTTTCAGGCATTTGCCATGGGGTTGCTGGGTGTAGGGCTGTTGTGGGGAGGCTACGCCGCATGGCTTGACCAAATAACCGACTCCATTTTAGGTGCAAAGGTTGCTGCCCTGTTTTCTTTGCCCAATGCACTGGTTCTGGCACTTGTTACCGGACTTATCGGCGGCTTGCTGGGCGGTTTTGCTGCTCTTACGGGCGCATTGCTGCGCAAGTTAGTGAAGTAATAAAACAGCGGATTTCGGATAGCGGACTTGGGGATTTGGACACATAAAAATTCGCAATCCGAAATCTGCCACTCACATAAAAAATGTCGGACTTTGGGATTTGGGCACATAAAATCCGAAATTCGCAATCCGAAATTCCAATCGTTCATGCAGGCGCTCAAACAGACCGATTTTCAATTTCCCGCACAAACGGGCTTCTATCGCGGCAAAGTGCGCGATGTGTATTTTTTTGGCAACAGGCTGGCAGTAGTGGCCTCTGACCGCATTTCTGCGTTTGACGTAGTACTGCCCCGTGCCATTCCCTACAAAGGGCAGGTGCTCAACCAAATTGCAGCGCACTTTTTGCGGGCTACCGCCGACATTGTGCCTAATTGGCTGGAAGCTACTCCACATCCGCAGGTAAGTATAGGGAAGCGCTGCGAACCGTTTCGGGTAGAGATGGTTGTTCGCGGCTATTTGGCAGGCCACGCATGGCGCGAGTACAAGGCCGGTAAGCGCACCATTTGCGGCGAGGCTATGCCCGAAGGCATGCGCGAAAACGACCCTTTCCCGCAGCCTATCATTACGCCGACCACCAAAGCCGAAGCCGGACATGACCAAGACATTTCCGAAGCAGAAATTATTGCACAAGGCATCGTAAGCCCCGAAGACTACGCCGTTCTCAAAAAATACACATTGGCACTTTACAAACGGGGCGCTGAAATGGCAGCCGCACGCGGGCTTATTCTGGTAGATACCAAATATGAGTTCGGCAAATGGAATGGGCAGATTTACCTCATTGACGAGGTACATACCCCCGACTCCTCCCGCTACTTTTATGCGGAGGGCTATGCCGAACGGCAGGCAAAAGGCGAACCGCAGCGGCAACTTTCCAAAGAGTTCGTACGCGAGTGGCTCATGGCAAACGGTTTTCAGGGAAAAGAAGGGCAACAAATACCCGAAATGGACGATGAGCGAGTAGCGGCCATCTCCGACAGATACATAGAACTTTTCGGGCAAATTACGGGGCAACCTTTCCAAAAGCAGGATTATGCTAATATCACAAACGATATTAAGTCTGCCATTCAAAATTTTTTGGAAGACTGAGTATCTTTACGGGAAACCACAAAGAGTATGCAGCATACCATTGAGAAATTTGATAGATATACCTTACTGACCGTTCAGGAAGAAAAACTGGCAACCACTATCTCCCCACAGCTGAAAGCAGAAATTGTCAGGCTTTTCCAAGAAGACGGAACAATCAATCTGATGATTGATATGTCAGCCGTGAAGTACGTAGATTCATCGGGGCTGAGCGCCATTTTGGTAGCTAATCGTTTAGCAAATGAATCCGAAGGAACCTTGGTTTTGGCCGGCGTAACAGACCATGTGATGAAACTCATCAGCATTTCCAAATTAGACAACGTACTCACCATTGTACCGACAATTGCAGAAGGCGTAGATGCCATTTTTTTAAATCAAATTGAGCGGGATTTGAATGCGGAAGACGAATAATTCTTATAACAATAGCACATTGATGCAGAACCCTAAGGATAAAAACAAATCCTTAGGGTTTTTTTTAAGTTGCCATGAAAACAATTAATCCTATACTGAGGCGCCTGATATGGTTATTAATGAATCCACAGTTTCAGCGCTTGCTGAAAGCCGGCGCTTTGTTGTTGCTTTGTGCTTTGTTTGGTACAGTTGGCTATGTGCTGATAGAGGGTCGCAGCTTTACTGATGCCTTTTTTCTATCCATGATAGTCATTTCAACGGTTGGTATGAACGAAGTAGGGCCGTTGAGTTTAGAGGGGCGTATTTTTACCTCTATCTTCATAGCTGCCAATTTGGTGGTAGTAACTTACATCGTTTCTATATTTACACGATACCTGTTTGAGGGCGAACTGCAAACCATTTTGAAGAACATTATGCAAAAACAACATGTCAGGGAAATGCATCATCATATTATTGTATGTGGTTTTGGGCGTTATGGCAGAAAAGTTTGCGAACATTTGGAAGCCAATCATATTCACAACTTTCTCATCATAGAGCGGGAAAGAAACAAAGTATTGGAAAAATATCCGGACTTGTCCCAAATCTCATTTATTGAAGGTGATGCAACGGCAGACGATATACTGAAACAGGCCGGCATAGAAAAGGCTAATGCCGTTATAACCTCACTTACCGAAGATGCAGGCAATGTATATGTAACCCTAACCGCACGTGAGCTGAATCCGGCCATCAAAATTGTTGCACGTGCTTCGGGCGAAGCAGTTGCTAACAAACTATATCGTGCAGGTGCTAATTATGTAGTAATGCCCGACGTTATGGGAGGCATGTACATGGCCAACCTTCTCATCAGACCTGAGGCCGTACAATTTATGGAACTGTTGAATGGCATTGGTGAAGAAAAGTTGCGAGTAGATGAGTTTCACTATGAGCGATTCAAAGACAGCTACAAAGGAATGTCGCTTGGCGATTTACTGAAACAAAACACATCAGGCGCAGCAGTGATAGGCTTTAAGGATATTACAAATGGTTTTGAGGTAAATCCTCCCGAAACACGCCTACTCAGTCAGGGAGATGTGCTGATTGTGATAGGGAAAGATGCCCAACTTAAAGTATTTAGCGATATTTATTTACGATAACTATAACAAATAACTTCAACAACGATTTCATTTATTACATGAGTGCGCTCCGACCTTGATGGCTATCAGGGATAATTTAAAAATTTAGAACTATTCTAAATTACCTTGTTTGGTTGTATGTTTCCTGAAAAAAGCCTCAAAATGAATGTTATGAGCAATTATTTTTCCGTTTACGACGGCTGTTAAAGTTTGTTATCAGTATTTCGGCAATTACCTTTGCAAAGCGAATGAAAGCGTATTAGTGCGAATTATAACATTAACATACTATTCAACTACATAACGATGCTCAGGTTTAAGTTCTCATCTCTAATGGCGTTAGTTGTTTGGTGTGCTCTTGCATTTTCTGTTCCAACGTTTGCACAAGACGGCGGAGGAGATGGAGGGGCTGCCGATAGTGCGCCTGCTGCTGCAAGCGGTGCAGCGGGATTGTCTGCTGACCAGGCTATTATTGACCAAGGAAAGGGTCTTTTTGATGCTAACTGTAAGCAGTGCCACGCGGTACATGAAAAAATCGTTGGCCCTGCTTTGGCAAAAGTATATGAAAGGCGTACTGTACCTTGGTTAGTTAACTTCATTAAGTATCCGCAGAAAACCATTGAAAGCGGAGATGCTTATGCAGTTGCTCTTTACAAAGAGTATCAGCAGTACATGCCTAACCACGATTTTTTGAAAGACGATGAAGTAAAAGCCATTCTTTCATGGGTGCAGGCCGAAACCATCAAAGGCCCTGCAACAGCTGCTACCGCTCCCACAGCCGCAGGCGGAGATGCTGCCGCTGCTGCGGGTGGAAGTTCTAACTCTGGCCTGCTGACAGCTATTGTAGCCGGTTTGGCGTTCCTACTGATTGTTACGCTTGCCGTACTTGCCCTGATGGCCGCTACTCTGAGCAAATATTTGAAGAAAGAAACTAACCTTTCTGAGGAAGACCAAGAGTTGCTTAACCAACGCACAGACTGGGCAGGCATATTCAAAAGCCAAGCATTCATTGGCATTACTGCCTTCATTTTTGTAGCGTTAGTATTGAAAGCAACCGTAGAAGGACTTATCACCATTGGTGTGCAACAAGGCTATGCGCCCACGCAGCCTATTCCTTTCTCCCACAAATTACATGCAGGTCAATACGAAATTGATTGTAAGTATTGCCACACAGGGGTAGAAAAAGGAAAGTCGGCAAATATTCCTTCTGCCAATATCTGTATGAATTGCCACAACGCAATCAAAACAACCTCGCCTATTATTCAGAAAATTTACGAACACATTGAGAAAGATGAGCCTATCCAATGGGTACGTGTACACAACTTGCCCGACTTGGCATATTTCAATCACCAGCAACACGTTAAAGTAGCCGGTCTGGATTGCGAAAACTGCCATGGCAATATCAAAGAAATGGAAGTTGTTCAGCAGGCATCCCTGCTTACAATGGGTTGGTGTATCGATTGTCATCGCAAAACAGAAGTAAATGCGAAAGACAATGCTTACTATGACAACTTGGTACAATTACATGCCAAGTCTTCAAAATCTCCGATGAAAGTAGAAGACATTGGCGGTTTGGAATGTGCGAAGTGCCACTATTAATCACAGACAAACCCAAGACAACTTAAAATCACTGTTTCGTAAAACTTTGACGACTGAGTAATGGAAGAGACAAAAAAAATATATTGGAAAGGTATTGAAGAGCTTACGAACGATGCAGAGTTCGTGAAGTATGCAGAAAAAGAGTTTCCGCATTACCTTCCTATCAAAGACAGCTATGGCGACAACGAATCCGCAGAACCTACCCGTCGCGACTTCTTGAAGTTGATGGGTTTCAGCGTAGCTGCCGTATCGCTGGCTGCTTGTGAAACACCCGTTAAAAAGGCTATTCCATGGCTGAACAAGCCTGAATCGGTAGACCCAAGCATATCTAACTACTATGCCTCTACATTTTTGGATGGCAGCGACTATTGCTCCGTAGTAGTAAAAGCTCGCGACGGCCGTCCTATATTCATTGAAGGAAATACTTTCTCCAATGTTACCAAAGGCGGTATAAGCGCTACGGCCACAGCTTCTATCATGTCGCTGTATGATATTGAGAAAGCCAAGGCACCTTCAAAAGGCGGCAAAGAAACCGACTGGGCTACCATAGACAAAGAAATTACCGACCAATTGTTGCAAATTGCACAGGCGGGCGGTCAAATTCGCATTGTGAGCAATACCATTATGAGCCCTTCTACGCAAGGAGTTATTAATGAGTTTATTGCCAAATACCCTACTACCAAGCACGTATCATACGATCAAGTTTCTGCACACGGAATTTTGCAAGCCAATGCGCAGCAATTCGGCAAAGCCATGATTCCTTCTTATCACTTTGATAAGGCTGAAACCATTGTAACATTTGGTGCTGACTTTTTAGGAACATGGATTTCTCCTGTTGAATATGCCAAGCAATTCAACGCAACCCGTAAAATCGGTAAGGACAAGAAAACCATGTCGCGCTTGTACGCTTTTGAGTCTATCATGAGCATTACAGGTGCTACTGCCGACTATCGCACACCAATTAAGCCTTCTCAGGAAGGTTTGGCAGTTGCTAAACTTTACAATCTGATTGCTCAGAAAGCCGGTAAAGCAACTGTTCAGGTGTCAGATGTAAAAGTGCCTTATTTGGAGGCCGCCGCCGACAAACTTTGGAGCACCAAAGGCAAGTCGTTGGTAGTAAGCGGCTCAAACGATGTGAACGTTCAGTTGATGGTTAATGCCATTAACGAGATGCTGGAAAGCTACGGCTCAACCATTGATACTGCCGTTCCTTCTTTCCAAAAGAGAGGCAATGATGCCGAAATGGCCGCCTTCGTAAAAGAAGTGGAAAGCGGTGCTGTACAGGCTGTTATTTTCCTGAATGCAAACCCTGTGTACGACCACCCGATGGGTGTTTCTTTGGAGGCAGCGTTGAAAGGCAAAAAAGTGCAACTGACCGTTGGTATCTCCGACCGCTTGAATGAAACCACTTCACTCTGCGGCTACCATGCACCGGACAGCCATTTCTTAGAATCATGGAACGATGCAGAGCCTAAAAAAGGTCATTTCAGCCTTGGCCAGCCTGCCATTGCCCATATTTTCAACACACGTCAGGCGCAGCAATCGCTGCTGACATGGGCCGGTTCTACTACCGACTATTATACCTTTATCCGCAACTTCTGGAAAGCCAACCTGTTTAAATTGCAGAATAAAGAAACAGAGTTCGAGTCTTTCTGGAATCGCTCATTGCACAACGGTGTATTTGAACCTGCCGAGTTGGGCGGATATACTTCTGTATTTGAAAAATCTGCTGCTGCCGGCGCTGTTGATATGAATGCGGTAGCGGCACAAGTAGAGGCTAACTACAAAGCCGGAAACGCTATGGAGTTAGTTATCTATCAAAAAGTAGCGATTGGTACAGGTACACAAGCTAACAACCCTTACTTGCACGAAACACCTGACCCGATTTCTAAGGCTTGCTGGGGTAACTATATTTCTATCCCTGTTTCTTTGGCTACCCAATTAGGTTTCTCTCAAAAAGAAGGTAAAACCCAGATGGGTAAACTGACCGTAGGTAAGCACACTGTTGAATTGCCTGTGCTGATTCAACCCGGTCAGGCAAAAGAAACCGTGGCAGTCGCCATTGGCTTTGGCCGCAAAGATGCAGGTAAAGTAGCTACCGAAGCCGGTGGTGCCAATGCCTATCCTCTGGCCTCTATGCTGGGCGATGCGGTTCGTTTTGCCAACCTGAAAGATGTGAAGTTAGAGAAAGTTGAAGAGCGCGTTCGTTTGGCTCAGACACAAACGCACGAAACCTTCATGGGTCGCGAAAGCATCATTCAGGAAACAATACTGGCAGAATATGTAAAGAACCCCAAAGCCGGTCGTTACGAGCCGATGATTGCTACCTACAAAGGCACAGAGCGTCCGACAGATATTTCTATGTGGGATATCCGCGGCGATGGCTATGGCAAAAAATCGGGCGAACTGACCGATTATGAGAAAACCTTGTGGGAAAATCGCAAAGAAGCCCTTGGTGTTTCTTCCGGTGCAGCAGATATTCACGTATATGCTAACCACCACTGGGGTATGGCGATTGACCTGAACTCTTGTACAGGTTGTTCTGCCTGCGTAGTAGCCTGCCACATTGAAAACAACGTACCGATTGTTGGTAAGAAAGAAATTATCAACCGTCGTGAAATGCACTGGATTCGCATCGACCGTTATTACAGCTCCGACGGTGCTCCCAAAGATTACGATGCTTTGGAAATTGCCTCCGAAAATCCGGAAGTAGTATTCCAGCCGATGATGTGCCAGCATTGTAACAATGCACCTTGCGAAACAGTATGTCCTGTGGCTGCTACCACACACAGTTCAGAAGGCTTGAACCAGATGACATATAACCGCTGCGTAGGTACGAAGTATTGCGCAAATAACTGCCCATACAAAGTGCGTCGCTTTAACTGGTTTAGGTATCATCAGAACAATGAGTTCGACTATCACATGAATAACGATTTGGGTCGTATGGTATTGAACCCGGATGTTACCGTTCGTTCACGCGGTGTGATGGAAAAATGTTCATTGTGTGTGCAGCGCATCCAGTCTGGCAAGTTGAAAGCCCGTAGCGAGCAACGCCGCCCGGTAGATGGAGAAATCAATACGGCATGTGCTTCCGCTTGTCCTTCAGATGCAATCGTATTTGGCGACTTGAACGACCCTTCATCTCGCATTTCCAAGCTGCTTGATAACGAAGTGAAAGAGCGTGCATACAATGTTCTTTCCGAAATCAGCACCAAACCAAACGTATATTACCTGACCAAAGTCCGCAACAAGGATAAGGCACAGGCATAATCAACATTAGGGGAAATTAAAACTTACAGCATATGCAAATTATATCTGAAGTAAGGGAACCATTGGTAACAGGCGGAAAAACCATTAAAGACGTTACCAATGACATTGCCCGCCACGTAGAAAATCAGCCTACTCGGTTGTGGTTTATCTGCATGGCTATCTCAATCATCTTATTAGGTACAGGTGGTTACTTTGTAGGCGATTTGGCTTGGAACGGCATTGGTCGCTGGGGGCTTAACAAGACCGTTCAGTGGGCTTGGGACATTACCAACTTCGTATGGTGGGTAGGTATTGGTCACGCGGGTACACTGATTTCAGCTATCTTGTTGTTGTTCCGTCAGAAGTGGCGTACGTCTATCAACCGCGCAGCAGAAGCGATGACTATTTTTGCCGTTATCTGTGCGGCATTCTGGCCGGTAATCCACATGGGTCGTCCGTGGGTAGGTGCCTACTGGGTATTGCCATTGCCCAACACGTTTGGCTCTCTGTGGGTAAACTTTAACTCACCGCTTTTGTGGGACGTGTTCGCGATTTCTACCTACTTCTCAGTATCATTAGTGTTCTGGTACGTAGGCTTGATTCCGGATTTTGCAACCATCCGCGACCGCGCTACTTCAGCAGCATCACGTTTCTTCTATGGTATCCTTAGCTTCGGATGGACAGGTTCTGCCAAAGACTGGATGCACTATGAAGCAGTATCTCTGATTTTAGCAGGTCTTTCTACGCCGCTTGTACTTTCTGTACACACCATCGTAAGTTTTGACTTTGCAACCTCTGTTATTCCCGGTTGGCACACCACCATCTTCCCTCCATACTTCGTTGCCGGTGCGATTTTCTCCGGTTTTGCAATGGTATTGACGCTGATGCTGGTAATCCGCAAGGTGTATCGCTTGGAAGACTATATCACAATGGAGCACATTGAGATGATGAACATCATCATTATCGTAACAGGCTCTATCGTAGGTATCGCCTATACAACAGAGTTCTTTATAGCATGGTATTCCGGTGTGGAATATGAACAATACGCATTCATCAACCGCGCTACCGGGCCTTACTGGTGGGCTTATTGGGCAATGATGACCTGCAACGTAATTTCTCCTCAGTTGTTCTGGATTAAGAAAATACGCACCAGCTTGGTTTGGACATTCTTCCTGTCTATTATTGTGAATATCGGTATGTGGTTCGAGCGTTTTGTAATTATTGTTACTTCTCTGCATCGCGACTACCTGCCTTCAAGTTGGGTATATTTCACTCCGACTATTCACGACATCATGTCATATGTATTCACCTTTGGCTTATTCTTCTCCCTGTTCTTCCTGTTTGCTAAATTCTTCCCGGTAGTAAATATGGCAGAAGTAAAAGCTGTTTTGAAAGACAGCAATTCCAAAGTTTATCGCGCGCGCCGCACACTTGTGAATGAACCTTTACCACAGTTAGAAGAAAACACAGTAGAAGCCAAATAAACAACGTATCAATCATGGCAATGGAAAAAGATAAGCACTATTTAATCGGCGTATTCAGCGACCATGACGATTTGTTGCATGGCATTGAAGATATGCGCGCCAAAGGTGTGAAAATACATGAAGTATATTCACCGTATCCTGTACACGGTCTGGAACATGCGCTTGGCTACAAGCGTTCGTGGATGCCCAAAGCTGCATTTGGTTTTGGTGCGTTAGGAACAACGCTTGCCATTACTATGCAGGTTTCAATGATGGCTATTGACTGGCCAATGATTATTGGCGGTAAGTCTTACTTGGCTGTTCCGGACTTTGTGCCAGTTAGCTTTGAAATGACGGTACTGCTTGCAGCTTTCGGAATGGTTGGTACTTTCTTAGTTACCAGAGATTTGAAACCTTACAAAGTACCTCGCATTTTTGATATTCGGGCAACAGACGACAAACACATTGTAGCTGTTGATTTGGCTGCCAATAAGCTATCCGAAGAACAAATTTCATCTTTGTTCAAAGAGGCTCACGCAGAGGAAGTATATCGCCGTGATTTTGCAGATGAAGAGAAATCTCCTTCTTTCATCAGCTATATGGTAGATTTATTTACCAACGGTGTAACTCGTTCAAGCCGAATTTCAACTCATCGTTAATTCCAAGCTCGTTTATAATCATGTTTAAGACATCATATATCACATTGTTTGTTGCTGCTTCTGTGCTGCTGGCCGGCTGCACGGGAGCAAGTGGCGATGACCCCGGCGTAGAATATGCCCCGCAGATGTATCATTCGGTCGCATATGACCCACTGTCGCAAGTAGTGGACGAGACCAGTCCTTACTACAATTCTGCTCCTTTCAACGACTATCAGGGAAAGAAGAAAATCAACCTGATGACTCCTGTTGAAGGGGTCGTGGCGCGTCAAAATTATGTAGGTGCTACGCAGTCTGTTTTGCCTTCCGAAGACCAACCGCTGCTGATTTATGAGCTGCATAAAGACAGCCTCGACATGGCGGCTCGCATTTTGAAAAACCCTGTTGCGTTGGATTCTGCCGGCAAAGTAATCGAGCAAGGTAAGCATTTATATCTTGGCTTCTGTGCGCCATGCCACGGGGTAAATGGCCAAGGCGACGGCAAAGTAGGCGAACAGTATAAAGGCGTTCCTAATTATTCTGTTGGCCGTTATAAAACCCTGTCCGAAGGTCATATTTTCCATGTAATTACACACGGAAAAGGTCGTATGTGGCCTCATAAGAGTCAGCTTTCGCCCGAAGAACGCTGGAAAGTTGTTCATTATGTACAAAAATTACAGAAAGGCGAATCGTAACAGAGCGCTGATGGTTAGACTTTAATTATGATTAATGCGATGAAAGCTGAAGTACATCATCATAACATAGAAGAAAACTTTGTGTTTTCCGACACAGCCAAAAAGTCAATTTTTACTGTGCTCGTGATTGGCATCATCATGTTTGTTATTGGCGTGGCAATGCTGGCCTTAGGCGGCGATTCTCATGCTCATGACAGTCATGCCTTAGCAAACAACGGCGGCGATTTCGTTACCGTATCGGAAGGACACGACCACGGCCATGGGCACGCCTATCACTGGACAAATCGCCTGAAAGTAACTTTTTGGCATAATAGCGTATTCTTTATAGGTCTTACGATTGTCGGTATTTTCTTTACAGCTATTCAGTATGCGGCACATGCAGGCTGGTCTGCGGTATTGAAACGCGTGCCTGAAGCATTTGGCAGTTTTCTGCCTTATGCAGCCGTATTGCTGATTGCGTCATTTGCTTGGGGCTATCATGAAATTTTCCACTGGACAGATTCTTCTCTGATGGACCCTAACAGCCCTAATTATGACCCGATTATTGCCGGTAAGAAAGGCTTTTTGAATTTGCCGTTTTACATAGGCCGCATGATTGTATTTATTGCCGGCTGGTACGGATTCTATTTCTTCCTTCGCAAAAATTCTTTAGCAGAGGATTTGGAAGGTGGCACACACCGTTTCTGGAAAATGAAAGTAATTGCCACTTTGTTCATTATTTTCTTTGCTATTACAACTTCAATAGCTGCTTGGGACTGGGTAATGTCTATTGATACGCACTGGTTCAGCACCATGTTTGGTTGGTACAACTTTGCAAGCTGGTTTGTTGCAGGTCTTGCTACCATTACGCTGGCTGTGCTGTACCTGAAAGATGCAGGCTACTTGAAGGCAGTTAATGAAAACCACCTGCACGATTTAGGTAAGTTCGTATTTGCATTTAGCGTATTTTGGACGTATATTTGGTTCAGTCAGTTTTTGCTGATTTACTACGCAAATATTCCTGAGGAAACTATCTACTTTGTAGAACGCTTGCGCAGCGACCAATACGGAAAGTTCATTTTTATTAATTTGTTCTTGAACTTTTTCTTTCCATTTTTGGTATTAATGACACGCGATGCTAAGCGCAAAGCAATTATCTTAAAAATCGTGTGTTATGCGGTTATCATCGGGCACTGGTTAGATTTCTACCTGATGATTACCCCCGGAACCTTGAAAGAACATGGTGGCTTGGGGCTGTTAGAGATAGGTTTAGCACTTATTTACTCCGGTGCATTTGCTTTCGTAATAGCACAGGCATTGGCTAAGGCGCCTCTGATAGCTAAGAACCACCCGATGTTGCAAGAAAGTTTGCATCATCATATTTAAAAAAATTCGTGTGCAGGCAAAAACCTTTTGCCTGCACACTTTGTCAAGCATTTAGTGTTTAATTTTATTTCTAAATAAAGCAACATGACAGGTCTTCTTCTTTTAACGGGTGGCATTTTGGTAATTGCCGTGTTTGCTTTGGTATATCGCATACTTTCTTTGGTAAATATTGCCAAAGGTAACCAAGGAAAGCGCGTCGGTACCAGCAATGCCGTAAACAGTTTTTTGTTTATTCTGTTTTTCTTTGTAGGCTTTGGGCTTATCTTCTGGTACTCAGGCAAGGCAAGTGAAAACTTCCTGCCCGAAGCTGCTTCTGAGCATGGTAAGCTGACCGACAAACTGTTTTGGATAACAACAGCCATCACATTTGTTGTATTTTTTCTGACACACATTGTCTTGTTTTTTTCGCCGTATTTCTTCCGCTATCGTGAATCTCGTACTGCCTACTGGTGGCCGGATAATACTAAGTTGGAAGTTGCATGGACAGTAGTTCCTGCAATTGTTCTTACGGTGCTTGTACTCACCGGATGGTGGGCATGGCGCGATATTACTGCACCTGCTCCCGATGACAGCTTGCAAGTTGAAATTGTTGGTAAGCAATTTAACTGGATGACTCGTTACGGAGGCAAAGACGGTAAGATAGGTAAGTATGACTACCGTAAAATTGATGCTACTAATCAGTTAGGTATGGACTTCGCTGCTGACAAGTCTAATTTTGATGATTTTACTCCACGCGAAATCCATTTACCAAAAGGGAAAAGCGTATTATTGAAAATCCGCGCACGCGATGTATTACACAGCGTTTTCATGCCTCACTTCCGTGTAAAAATGGATGCTGTGCCGGGTATGCCTACTAACTTCTGGTTTACACCCACTAAAACTACCGAAGAAATGCGCAAAGAGTTAAATGACCCCAATTTCAATTATGAGTTAGCTTGTACCGAAATTTGTGGTCAGGGACACTTTGCCATGCGCATGGTAATCGTCGTATCAGAACCTGAAGAATTTGAAAAATGGTATGCTTCTCAAGAGCCTTGGGCTAAGCAAAATGCAGACTATATTGCATCATTAAATCTCGAGAACAGCAAAGAGTTAGCTAGTCTTTTCAACCAGAAATAAATTTTTGCATTATTAAACATTATCTGTTATGGCAACAGTAGATATTGACTTGCACAAGTCAGTTGGTGAGCATGCTCACCACGATGACCATCATGAGGAGCATCACCATCATGAGGAGACGTTCATCACCAAGTATCTTTTTACGGAAGACCATAAAATGATTGCCAAGCAATTCCTGCTTACAGGTATGTTTTGGGCAATTGTCGGTGGTATTCTTTCCATTCTTTTCCGTTTGCAACTCGGCTTCCCCGATGCAAATTTGGAATTTTTGCGTCCGTTGCTGGGTGATTGGATTACTACCCAAGGTAAATTAGACCAGAATTTCTACTTGGCTCTTGTTACCATGCACGGTACCATCATGGTGTTCTTTGTATTGACCGCCGGCCTGAGTGGTACTTTCAGCAACTTCTTGATTCCGCTGCAAATTGGTGCACGCGACATGGCTTCTGGTTTTATGAACATGCTTTCGTATTGGTTCTTCTTCCTTTCAAGCGTTATCATGTTCATTTCTCTGTTCATTGAAACAGGGCCTGCCAGTGGCGGTTGGGTGGTATATCCTCCATTGAGCGCTCTGCCTCAGGCAATGCCGGGCTCAGGTTTGGGTATGACGCTTTGGTTGGTCAGCATGAGTTTGTTTATTGTATCGTCTCTGCTGGGTGGTATTAACTACATTGCTACTGTTATCAACCTGCGCACAGACGGCTTGTCTTTCTCTAAGTTGCCACTGACCATCTGGGCGTTCTTCCTGACAGCCGTTTTAGGTTTGTTGTCATTCCCTGTGTTGTTTGCTGCGGCTCTGTTGCTGATTTTTGACCGTAGCTTTGGTACAAGTTTCTATCTGTCAGAAATTTACATCAACGGCGAGCCTTTGCATAACATGGGTGGCAGCCCTGTATTGTATCAGCACTTGTTCTGGTTCTTGGGACACCCTGAAGTATATATCGTAATGTTGCCCGGTTTGGGTATTACTTCTGAGATTATTGCTACCAATGCACGTAAGCCAATTTTCGGTTATCGTGCGATGATTGGTTCTTTGCTGGCAATTGCTTTCTTGGCATTTATCGTATGGGCACACCACATGTTCGTTTCAGGCATGAATCCATTCCTTGGTACAATCTTCATGTTCCTGACGCTGATTATTGCGGTGCCTTCTGCGGTGAAAGTGTTTAACTATTTGGCTACTTTGTGGCGCGGTAATATCGTATTTACTCCTGCGATGTTGTTCTCTATCGGTCTGGTATCGTTCTTTATCTCCGGTGGTGTAACAGGTATTGCGCTGGGTAATACAGCAATTGACATCCAGTTGCACGATACATACTTCGTTGTAGCGCACTTCCACTTGGTAATGGGTTCTGCTTCATTCTTCGGTATGCTGGCTGGCATCTATCACTGGTTCCCCAAAATGTTCGGACGCATGATGGATGAGAAGTTAGGCTATGTACACTTCTGGATTACTTTCATTGGTGTTTACATGGTATTCTTCCCAATGCACTATATCGGTATTGCAGGTTTCCCTCGCCGCTACTATTCATGGACTAACTTTAATGCATTTGATACATTCTCCGATTTGAATGCATTTATCAGTACTGCCGCGATTATCACATTGAGTGCACAGTTGATATTCTTGTTCAACTTCTTCTATTCAATGTTCAAAGGTCGTTTGGCTCCTGAAAATCCATGGCGTTCCAATACATTGGAGTGGACAACACCTCGCTTCCCCGGACACGGCAACTGGCCCGGTAAGATTCCTACCGTATATCGTTGGCCATACGATTACAGCAAACCCGGTGCGAAGGAAGATTTCATCCCTCAAACTGTACCATTCTCTGCTACTCCAGAATCAAACCTTCCTCATGAAAATGAGATGATTGAACTGGAAAAAGAGTTTGCAAAATAATTGACGTAATCATTTGAAAATGACCCACTCGCAAAAGTGGGTCATTTTTTTGTACCTATGGAAATAAAGGGTTTAGACCACATATCGCTACATGTGGCAGACGTACGGCAAAGCGTCGCATTTTATGAAGAAGTAATGGGTTTAATGCAGGTGAAAAGACCCGATTTTGATTTCCAAGGTGCATGGTTTAGCTTGGGCAACGGGCAGACCTTGCATTTGATAGAGGGAAGAACAATGCCGCCGCATTGGGGCAGTCGGGCGACGCACATTGCTTTCGCTGTGCCCGATATAGCACTTGCGGCAAAGTACTTCGCGGGCAAAGGTGTTTTTCATACACCCATTAAGGAGCGTCCGGATAAGGTGAAACAGTTTTTCATTACAGACCCTGACGGGTATTGTTTAGAGATTTGCGAGGCGGCTTATGTTTAATCGCTGATAAAATTTTGAATATTAGCGAGATATACCTACATTTGCACTCCTTTTCCGAACATCAGGCATAGCATAAGTATTTTATTCATACAGTCATGAAGAAAGACATCCATCCAAACTACCGTGAAGTTGTATTTCTGGACACTCAGAGCAACTTTAAGTTCATCACCCGTTCTACCATTGAAACAAAAGATACGATTGAGTGGGAAGATGGCAAGACTTATCCTTTGGTGAAAATTGAAATCAGTTCTGCTTCACATCCTTTCTATACAGGCAGTACAAAAGCATACGTGGCAACTGCCGGTCGTGTGGAGAAATTCCTCAAGAAGTACAACAAAAAATAGTCGTTTTATTGCGTAAAAATGAGTCCTTTCGGCATAACTACACCGAAAGGACTCATTTTTTATACAAAAGGTACATTGTTTTTGCGTCAATTATTCAAAATCAGATACTGCATCCGACAGGGCGCAATGGCTTGTCAGGTTTGTTCAGGTGTGGTTGGTAAAATTTCAAAGCTGTGCGAAATTTCAGCCGTAGAGCGTAGCATGGCAGCTACGGAGCAGTATTTGTCCACAGAAAGCGTAATGGCTCTTGCTGCTTTTTCATCGGGGATAGCACCTGTTAAGACAAAATGCATGTGAATGTGCGTAAATACAGCAGGGATAGCATTTTCGGCTCTTTTGGCACTGATTCGCAGGCGAATATCTTGCAGGTTGAGCCGTTGTTTTTTCAAAATATCAATCACATCTATTGCGGAGCAGCCACCAAGTGCCGCCAGTACCATTTGCATGGGGCGCATACCTGCATCGTGGCCGCCAATTGCCGGAGCGGCATCTATTTCAACCGTTCGGCCTGACTCATTAACTGCCCGCATGTGAAAGGCATCATCTATGCGTTGAATATCTATAATCATTTGCGGTTTCGTGTTTGATTTTACAAATTACGTGAAAATACACAGTAACCTTTATGCAACGAATACCGATTTATCAGATAGATGCTTTTACGCGCAAGGTGTTTGGGGGTAATCCTGCTGCGGTTTGTCCTTTGGAAGAGTGGTTGCCGGAGGCTGTTATGCAGGCAATCGCCGCTGAGAACAACTTGGCTGAAACGGCCTTTTTTGTTCCGCGCGGCCGCGAGTTTGAAATTCGCTGGTTTACGCCTGAGGTAGAGGTGGATTTGTGCGGACATGCTACGCTGGCGGCTGCTTACGTGATTCTGAATGAGTTGGGAAGTCCGAATAACTACGTGCATTTCCACTCGCAAAGTGGTTTGCTGAAAGTATATCGGAAGCATGATTATTTGGAACTGGACTTTCCGAGTCGTCCGCCGCAACCTGCGGAGTATCCTCCGGGATTAATTGCAGGATTGGGCGCAATGCCGCAGCATATTTTGCGTTCGCGCGATTATGTGTGTGTATATGAAACAGCGGAGGAAGTGGCAGCGCTGGAGCCGCGGTTTGAAGAGCTCGCGAAATTAGATGTACTCGGCATTATCGCCACTGCACCGGGCACAGATGCTGACTTTGTTTCCCGTTTTTTTGCTCCCGGTGCGGGTGTAAATGAAGACCCCGTTACAGGCTCGGCGCACAGTACGCTGATTCCTTATTGGGCAGAGCGCTTAGGCAAGCAGAAAATGTTTGCCCGTCAGATTTCAAAACGAGGCGGCGAACTGTTCTGCGAATTGCATGGCGAGCGTGTGAGAATCGGAGGATATGCCGTTCCTTATTTAAAGGGTGAGATATTATTGCCCAAAAGCGATTGATACCACATTTGACGAAGTAATAATTTCAAAGACAACCAACAATGAAGCGATTAATCATACTTTGGACAATAATAGCACTATTGGTTGCTGCCTGCAACCCCATGAAAGTATATGTGCGCAAAGATGAGGCGGCTGATTTCAGCAAATACAAAACATTTGCTTTTTTGCAGCGTCCTCCCGATGAGCGTGTGTACGGCAGTTTGCTTGCCGAAAATGAAATGATTTACGGTATTCAGGAGGAGTTAGAGGCGCGCGGACTGAAAGCAGATACGACTGCGCCTGATTTATTGGTTTCGTTCAAGTCTAATGCACAGGTTTCCCAAAAGCAGGTAACAAGCGTGCCGCCTATGTGGGGAATGCCCATGTGGGGTTTTTATGACCCGTTTTTTTGGGGGCCGGCCATGATGAACCCATGGAATCAACGGCAAACGCAAACCATCACAGAGGCCAAAGGAACTATTGAGTTGTTTTTGTTTGAACGAATTACCAAAAAACCGGTTTGGCAGGGTGCGGCTATCGGAAACGCCGATAACCCCTATGAAAATGTGCGATTGTCGCTTCAGAAACTGTTTAGCCGATTCCCGTTGAAACGGCAGCGGCCTTACCCGAAGTACGACTTATAGCAGATGTGTTAATTTTAAGTGAAAGCGCCTAAAAAAGGCGCTTTTTTGTTTTTTTATGCTGAAATTTGAAGGCTATTTTGTAAAATGGTGCCTGTATTTGCGAAAATCAAGTAAAATTTCATACCACTTAACGCTATTCAACAATGTCCAGACTAAGATTTATTGCTTTGGAACAAGCCGCCTCCCGCGGTATTGTAGATGTGGCAGCGCCTTCCAAGAAGGTATCTGACTACTATGGAATGAACGTATTCGGCGACGAAGCGATGAAAAGCTATCTTTCATCGGATATGTACAAAAAACTGAAAGCACATGTGCAGAAGGGTGAAACGCTGGATGAGGCGCTGGCAGATGCCGTAGCGGCTGCGATGAAAACTTGGGCTTTGGAGCGCGGTGTTACGCATTATACCCACTGGTTTCAGCCTCTGACGGGTTCTACTGCCGAAAAGCACGATGCTTTTTTTGAACCTTCGGACAACGGCAAAGTTTTGGAAAAATTCAAAGGCAGTGCGCTGGTGCGTCAGGAGCCTGATGCGTCTTCCTTCCCGAGCGGTGGTATCCGTAATACGTTTGAGGCGCGTGGTTACACTGCATGGGACCCTACATCGCCTGCTTTTATTATTGAAAACGGCAGCAGCAAAACGCTTTGTATCCCTACGGTTTTTGTATCTTACACAGGTGAGGCACTCGACCACAAAGCTCCTCTGCTGAAATCTCTGGCATTGAT
The DNA here is from genome assembly GCF_021206925.1 of Rhodoflexus caldus. Lineage (NCBI taxonomy): Bacteria > Pseudomonadati > Bacteroidota > Cytophagia > Cytophagales > Thermoflexibacteraceae > Rhodoflexus > Rhodoflexus caldus. The sequence goes on from NZ_JAJPRF010000003.1 coordinate 401,124, forward strand.
TGATAAAGCGGCTACCGCTGTTTGCGAATATTTTGACAAAGATGTTACACATGTTTATGCCACATTGGGCGTAGAGCAGGAGTATTTCCTGATTGACCGCGCGCTGTATTTCGCGCGCCCCGACTTAGTGATGTCCGGTCGTACACTGTTTGGGCATACGCCGGCCAAAGGTCAGCAATTGGAAGACCATTATTTTGGCTCCATTCCTTCGCGTGTGCGCGCCTACATGCAGGATTTGGAGATTGAAGCCTACAAACTGGGCATTCCGCTGCGCACCCGCCACAACGAAGTTGCTCCCAGCCAGTTTGAATGTGCGCCTACTTTTGAGGAAATCAACCTTGCCAATGACCACAACCAGTTGTTGATGGATATTATGGAGAAGGTTGCCGAGCGCCACAACTTCAAAGTTTTGTTGCACGAAAAACCCTTTGCCGGTATCAATGGCAGCGGCAAGCATAACAACTGGTCGCTGGCCACTAACACGGGCGTAAATCTATTGCAACCAACCAGCAAAGCCAAAGAAAACCTGCAATTCCTGACCTTCTTTGTCAATATCATCAAGGCGGTATATGAAAATGCGGATTTGTTGCGTGCTTCCATAGCTTCTGCCGGTAATGACTTCCGCTTGGGTGCCAACGAAGCTCCGCCGGCTATTATGTCGGTATTTATCGGCGAGCAACTGACCGAAGTTTTGGATGAACTGGAACACAACGGCAATATCAAGATTGACAAAGGCGATAATATGTACATGAAGCTCGGTATTGATAAAATTCCGCCGATTTTGCTTGATAATACCGACCGCAACCGTACCTCGCCGTTTGCATTTACAGGTAATAAATTTGAGTTCCGTGCCGTGGGTTCATCTGCCAACTGTGCAACAGCACTGGTCGTATTGAATACCATTGTAGCCGACCAACTAAAGAAGTTTAAAGCAGAGGTAGATGCACAAATTGAAGGCGGCAAGAAAAAAGAGGTTGCCATTGTAGATGTACTGCGCGAATACATCAAGCAATCCAAAGCTATTCGTTTTGAAGGCAACGGTTACAGCGATGAGTGGGTGGAAGAGGCAGCTAAGCGCGGTTTGTCCAATATCAAAACAACTCCTCATGCGTTGGAAGCCTATCTGAGCAAAAAGTCCCGTCAGGTGTTGGTTGGCAACGGCATTTTCAGCGAGGTAGAACTGGAAGCACGTGTAGATGTTATGTTGCATAACTATGCGCTGAAAGTACAAATAGAGTCGCGTGCATTGGGTACTTTCGCCATGAATCAGGCCATTCCTTCGGCGTTGGAGTTCCAGAATAAACTGATTGAAAATGCCCGCGGATTGAAAGAATTAGGCTTGAAAGAAGAGTCGGAACACCTGAAAGACCTCATCAAAGACCTTTCCCGTCATGTAAATGCCATTAAGACCAACGTGGACGCAATGATTGAAGCCCGTAAGGCAGCCAATGAATTGGATACACATCACATGGCAATTGCTTACTGCGAGAAAGTAAAACCTTTCTTTGATGTGATTCGCTACCATGTGGACAAGTTGGAACTGATGGTGCCTGATGATATGTGGCCGTTCCCTAAATACCGCGAGTTGTTGTTTATCAAATAGTAGCCGGCAACTGTCATAAAAATGAGCCATCCTGTTTTTGGGGTTGGCTCATTTTGTTGTGAAATTATCGCAATTGCGCCTTATGATAAAGTCATTTCCGCAGGATTCCACTGCACGATGCGTCTTTCGGCAGCGCTCAGATTTGCTGCCAAGCAAGGCCCTGCTGCCCGAACGCCGAAGGCCGCATCCTGAATATTGGGTTTGCCTTCCCTGATGCTTGCGTAAAAGTTGCGGAAGTGGTCGGTGCGCTCATCGTAGCCTTGCGGTTGTTTAAATACGATGTCTTCCAATTTGGGAGCCTTGCGGTCTTCTTCTTTCCAGCGGCTTTTGTATTGCTGTTCAAAGGCTTCTTGTTGCTCCTTGGTGAAAGTATTGAACGAGTCATAGCCGCCATAGCCCGGCGCTTTGGGCAAAGGCGAGCGTTTAAGTGTAAACCCTGTCCATGTGAGTTCTATCATGCCCTCCGTGCCTATGATGCGGGTAAATTCGCCGCCGCCGGAGCCATCGGCAAAATTGACGGAAAGAACCATCTGAAAGGCAGGATGTGTGGCTGTGGCGGGGTACTCCATTACGGCCGAAACTACATCGGGCACATCGCGGCCGTCTTTCCAGTAGGAGAGTTGTCCCGATGCAAACACGCGCTCGGGGCCTAAAGAACCGGTGATGTAGTGCACGCCCGAAATCAGATGTACAAACAAATCGCCCGGGATGCCCGTGCCGTAGTCGCGGTAGTTGCGCCAACGGAAAAATCGCGTCGCATCAAACGGCGTTTTAGGTGCATTACCCAAAAAGGTCTCATAATCAACGGTTTGCGGATTGGCATCGGGTGGAATGGAGTATTGCCATGCACCGAGCGAGCTGTGCCGCCCCATATTGGCCACTACCATATTAATGGCACCGATAGCCCCCTGTTCATAATATTTTTTGGCTTCGTTAAATGCCAGACTGCTGACGCGCTGGCTGCCTACCTGCAAAATTTTACCCGATTTTTTCGCAGCTTCTACCAGCATTTTGCCTTCTTCGGGTTTGTGGATGAGCGGCTTCTCGCAATAGACATGTTTGCCTGCTGCCAAGGCATCCATTGCGATGCGTGTATGCCAATGGTCGGGGGTGGCAATGATGACGGCATCAATATCTTTGCGGGCGAGCAGTTCGCGGTAGTCGCGGGTGGTGAACAGATTTTTCCCGTATGTTTCCTTAGCCTTGGTAAGGCGACCTGTGTAGAGGTCGCAAGCAGCTACTATTTCACTACCCCCTGCTTCCAGCGCCGACTTAATGTCGTATTGCGAAATAATGCCCATACCGATACATCCCAAGCGGATTTTATCATTGGCGGCAAATCGGGAAGGAACGGGCGCTTGTTGCAGTTCTACGACCTGTGCATTTGACAGCGGAACAATGCCCGCACCTGCCAGCACGGAGGCTCCCAGCGTTTTTCTGATGAAATTGCGTCTTTTCATACTTACTGACAATCAATTACAATGCAGTAAGTTAGAAAATGATTGGCTATTTCTTCGTCGTCAGATTGCGGACTTTGAAGAGTTTTACCAAACGAGGTACGTAGTCTTCCGATGTATCTACGAACAAATAATTGGCATTGAACTGGTGGCACAATTTTTCTAATTGCTCACGCTTTTGGCTGAATTGTCCTGCAATTTTATCGCGAAATGCCTCTGATGACGTATTTACCCAAACGGTGCGGCGCGTTTCTTTATCTAACAGCGGTACAATTCCCATGGGTGGCAGTGTGCTTTCGCGATGGTCGGCGAGGTGAATAACAATCAGGTCGTGTTTTTTTGCCATTGCTTTCAGGTTGCGCTCGTAGCCTTCGTCTACAAAGTCGCTTACCAGTACTACGATGCTTTTGCGCTTAATGATGTTCATTGCCACTGCCAGAGCCTTGTTCAAACTGGTTTTGAACGATTCGGGTTGCAGGCGAAACATGGATGTAAGCAGTTCGTAGGCGTGTTTAGTGCCTTTTTTGGGCTTGATGTATTTTTCGCGTTGGTTGCTGAAACAGAGCAGCCCTACCGAACTGTTTTCTTTCAGTGCCGAGATGGTTAGGATGCCGCATATTTCGCGGCCATAGTCAATTTTTTGCTGATTCGGCTTGCCGATGTATTGCGAGCCGCTCACATCGAGAATCAGGAAAACATTCTGTTCTTTTTCTTCCTTGAACGTTTTAACATAGATGCCGTGGCCTTTGGCACTTACGTTCCAGTCGATAGTGCGTACATCGTCGCCGTATTGGTAGGCGCGCACGTCGTCAAACTCCAGCCCCGAACCTTTGAATACAGAGTGAAAGTCGCCCTGCATTTGGGTGTTTACAGCCTTGCGGATTTTGATTTCGTAGCGGCGCAACTTGAAGAATATTTCGCGAAGATTGTTTTCCAAAGCCTTTCAGGGAAATTAGCTTAAGCAAACTTACGCAATCGCTGCGTAACTTGCAGTATGATTATGCGTGAAATCCTCATTTTGCTGGGTAAGGAACTGCGCTTGGAGTGGCGCAGAAAGTACGCCTTTAACGGTATTTTGCTGTACATTGTCGCTACAGTATTTGTGGCCTATCTGAGTTTTAACCTGAAAAAGAGTCAGTTAAGCCCGCTTACATGGAATGCGCTGTTTTGGATTATTCTGTTGTTTACAGCCATCAGTGCCATTGCCAAAAGTTTTGTGCAAGAGCCTGAAAGCCGTCATTATTACTACTACCAATTGGTGCGCCCCGAAAGCGTGATTATATCTAAAATTCTGTATAACAGCTTGTTAATGGTTGTTATGTCTGTCATCGGGCTGTTGATATACGTCATTTTGCTGGGCAATCCGGTGCAGGATATGTCTTTTTTTCTGCTGGATGTGGCACTGGGCAGCATGGGGTTTGCTGCTGCACTAACGCTGGTTTCCGCCATTGCCGCCAAAGCGCAAAGCAGCGGGACACTAATGGCAGTGCTGGGTTTTCCTGTTGTGCTGCCAATGATTATGCTGCTCATCAAAGTTTCAAAAAATGCGATAGACGGCCTCGCACGCAGCCAAAGCCACGATGAGTTGCTGATGCTTGGCGGCATTAATCTGATTGTGCTGGCGGTTTCGTTCCTTTTATTCCCCTTTTTGTGGAAGGCGTAAAGCCTGACAGCCCTGCCGTTAGCCTTCCGACTTTTCGTGAGTGGCTAAGTCCCCACAAGCCGTTACGCAAAAGCGCAGGGGTGCGAAAAATATGTGTGTAAATACTTGAAAAATAGGTATTTAAACCTGACAGGTTTCCAATGCCTGTCAGGTTTGCTTATAACACGCAACATCCTTTTAACCGCCAAGAACGATGAGAAAAAACTTAGTGGATTGGGTGCTAAGAATCTGTATTGCTCACTCCACTACCAGCCGAAGTGTTGTCTGCTGTCCGGCCGTTGCAATTTTCAAAAGATACACCCCGTTTGCCAGCATGGGCAGTTGCAAGGCTGATTCGCCCGAGAGGTTTTGTTGATGCACTTCACGCCCCGACATATCTAAAACGACGATACTTGCAGACTGAAACACATCGTTAAAATAAACTTCGCTGCCCGAACGCGCAGGATTCGGGAATAGGCGCAAGGTACGTACCATGCCTGCGCTTCCCTCCCAAACAAGACTTACAATGCCCGAATAGTGAATCGTACCGTCAAAATCGCGTTGTGCAAGGCGGTAGTAGTTGATACCGGTAAAAGGCTCTTTATCAACAAATTGGTAGTTGGTCAATTGGTTGCTGTTGCCTCTGGCGGCCACTTGGCCGATATTTATCCAGCGTTTGCCGTCGGCACTTTTCTCAATGCCAAAAGTTTCGGCATCTTTTTCCCATGCGGTTGCCCATTGCAGCAGCGCTGAGGTTTCCTGCTTGGCAGCCGTGAAACTCACCCATTCCACGGGTGTAAGTTGGTCTTCAAATACAGGGACAAAGTCGGAAAAGGCAGAAAAGCCTGTGCGGGTATAGTTAGCGGCAAAGGTACTGCCCGAAAAACCCCATGCGGCCGTTGCATTGGCACGGCGTGCAATGGTCGGGCCTCCGCAAACATTGCTGGCGCCACAGGTAAAGCCGTTGGGGAATAATTGCATCGCATAAGTGCCTGAAATAGGCGTATCGGGCTCAAATGTCCAAAAGCCACCCGCGCAGGGGCTGTAAGCGCGGATACAACTTGGAACGGAAAAACTTGTCAGGGCATCGGTGTTGTTAAACCAAGCGGTTACGTGCGATACATTCAGAGAGGTAGTGATGGTTAGGCGGGCTAACTCATAGCGGGTATTACTGCCTACGGGGAAGTCATAAATAACATTATTAACGTTCTGCACATTGCGGCGCAATTTGCCAAATACATAATTGTTGGGTGCAGAGGCGTAGGAAAGTGTACTGAAGTTAAAGCCTGCCACTACATGCCCGCTGACAGCAGCAGGGGCATCATCTGTTACGCGAAACTCATATTCCATGCCTGTAGCGCCGGTTTGCAGCACGCCTGTTTCCAGCCGCAGCCGTGAGGCGCTGAAATTACTGGTTAGCATCACGCGGCTGTTATTGCTGACGGCAAAAGTTCCGCGCTCCCAATTGACAGCAGAGTTCTGAAAGGCAGTCTGCATAGCTGTTCCGTTCAGGCGGACTAAACTGCTGACTGCTCCGGCGCTGTTGCCCGTAATTGTTACCGTTCCCGCATTTTGGGTGAAACTGCCGGCGATATTGAGTTGTGCAAAGCCATTGTCCACATCGCGTGAAGAAAGATTGAGCGTGCCGCCTTCTTGTAAAAAATTTCCTGCCACATTAATTACAGGCTGAGTGGCAGTATGTGTAAGCACTAATGTTCCTCCTGTAATAGTCAGGTTGCCATTGATAGCACGCGTTACCGTAGCGGCAGCCACAGTATTCACCCAACGTTTTTCTCCTCCCCCTGAAATGATTAAGTGGTGATAAACAGTTATAAATGGTGTTCCCGATGTGTTAACAACCTGAATCCCTGATGTGGCGTGATAGTCTATCGTATTGCCAGGGTGGTCAGCATCCAGTCCACCGACATTCATCGGGCGCTGATTCAGACCAGCGTAGCGCAAAAGTGTGCGGTTTTCAAAAGTAGAGGTGGCGTCGGTGCCATTCAGCAAGCCGTTAATCACCAAGCCGTCTGTCGGTTCGCTGACCATGTTGGTGAGCACTACATTGCCCCCTACAATTACCTGACCATCAAATACAATGCTACTGCTTCCACTGATGTTTTGGTTATTGGTCGTGAAACTGTAAGTGCCTGTTCCTGAGTTGAAACTGAATCCGTTATGTTCCAAACCGCCCCGCAAGGTGATGTTTTCGTTGGCGGTGTTGTTCCATGCGCCGTTGATGGTAACTTTTCCCGTTAAAATTTTTTCACCTTGTATGTTATTCCACTCCAAAGTTGCTCCGGCTGCAATCTGGGAAGTTCCCAGCACGGTAAGTTCTACCTGCCCTATTTCGGAAATGGAGTTGGTAGGATTGGTATTAACCGAGAGGTTGCCGTTCACGAATATAGAGGAGGTAACAGTGCCGTTAATTCTACCCCCTTGCATAATGACATTATTTAGATTCGTAGTGCCTGTTATGCTGTTATCTGCCATAGTTGCCAGCCTGAGCGTAGTAGTTCCTGACACTATCAGGTTGAAGGTTGACAACTGAAAGACAGGTTTTGAGGCATCGCCTACGGCCAGCAAGTCGCCTAAAACATCTGTGCCTGCGGCCAGCGTTTTGGTACTGCTGCCGTTGTGTTGCAGCTCTAAGTGGTAGTAGCCATTGACCGTGCCGATGATATTTTGGTTGTTGCTGCCGCTGTAAATCACTCTGGATTGGTTGGGTGGTGTAGCACTTACCGGCTCAAATTGACCGCCACCCGTGAAGTTACCTCCGCGCAGGTCAAAAATACCTGTGCCTGTAATGCGAATAAAGTTACGTGGTGAGAGCGTATTGGTATTCATGGTTACGCCATTGGTAATATTGGCCCTGCCATTGGCAATGAGTATCCCGCAGCGACGGTTACCGTTAGCTGTTTCAGGCATGGTGATAGAAGCGGCATTCAGCGTTCCATCGCCTACATTAATTTGGTTGGTGGTGTTATTATTTGTCGGTTCGCCAATGTCTATATTGCCGGTATTCATTGTGCGGCCTGCATTAATAATAATGGTAGTGGCAGCACCACCGCCTGTCATAGTAACATTGCCGAATGTAAAGTCCGCATTAATTGTGAGGGTAGCACCGTTGGCCAAGATTATATTATCACCCGCTACAGGCAATGAGGGAGTCCATGTACCCGTGGTAGGCGTTCCTGCGCCTGTAAGCGTTTTTTGCGCATAACTAACCGGTATGCTAAACAGCGCTAACCATAGAAAAAAAAATCCTTTATGTTGATAAAGATTACGCAAAGTAATCTTTGGCAGTAAATGTATCATATGAAGTAAAAAGTTTGTTAGTTATCAGCAACTTACATCAAAACGGTTAAGTGAAAGGTTGTTATTTTGATGTAGTTTTAACCCTAAATTATGACAAAAAAAGAGAAAATGCAATAAAAATATGCAAAAAAATACATCATACTTACATTGCGGCACAATTGTCATACATTTGTTCGGATGCACACCACCGACATACATGCACTGCTGAAACAGTACTGGGGCTATGATGCTTTTCGACCCTTGCAGGAGGATATCATCCGCCATGTGTTGGCAGGTAGCGATGCGCTTGCATTGTTGCCTACGGGCGGGGGTAAATCGGTTTGTTTTCAAGTACCGACACTGGCAATGGGAGGGCTGTGCATTGTTGTTTCGCCGCTGATTGCCCTGATGAAAGACCAGGTAGAGCAACTCAACCGCAGGGGAATACATGCAGTGGCTATTTACAGCGGCATGACGCAAAAGGCAATAGATATTGCGTTAGACAATTGCATTCACGCACAGTCCCATCCGGTGCGCTTCCTGTATGTTTCACCCGAGCGGTTGCAAACAGAACTGTTTCGTACACGGGCAAGTAAAATGAATATTTGCCTGCTGGCCATTGATGAGGCGCACTGTATTTCGCAATGGGGCTACGATTTCAGGCCGCCCTATTTGGAAATTGCTGCATTCCGCGAGCATATCGGCATAAATATCCCCTGCCTTGCACTCACCGCTACGGCCACCCCCGAAGTGCAGCAGGACATACAGGAAAAATTGCTTTTCAGGCAAGGCAGCCGCGTATTTCGGAAAAGTTTCCTGCGCGATAACCTGTCCTATTCTGTTTTTGAAACCGAAGATGTTTACAACCGCCTGTTGCGGGTGTTGGCAGGAGTGCCCGGCACCTCGGTTGTATATGCGAACACACGCCGCGAAACCGAAGAAATAGCCCGATGGCTGCGGCAAAACAGTGTTTCGGCTGACTTTTACCATGCCGGATTGCCGCCGCAGGAAAGGTCGGCTAAGCAGGATGCATGGATTAAAGGCAAAACGCGCGTGATAGTAGCTACCAATGCCTTTGGGATGGGCATTGACAAACCCGATGTGCGTTCGGTGATACACTTAGCTCCGCCGGCATCGCCCGAGGCCTACTATCAGGAAGCAGGGAGAGGAGGCCGCGACGGTAAACGTGCCTATGCCGTTTTACTTTACAAACCCGACGAAATCCGGCATTTGACCCAAAGAGTCGAGCAAAGCTATCCCGATGTGGAAATATTGGCTACCGTTTACCATCGGCTGGCCAATTACCTCCAAATGCCTGTTGGTGTAGCGCCGCCTGCTCCGCAGGAGTTTGATATGGAGCACTTTCTGCAAACTTTTAAGGCTGCCGGCTTGGCTATTGCAACACCGACTGCTTTTCAGGCGCTCAATCGCTTAGAGGAGTTGGGGCTGATTCAGCGCAATGAGGCCTCCGAAACACAGGATAAGTTCCTGTTTCAGGCAGCATTTGAAGAAATTTACCGCTTTCAGGTAGCTCATGCAGCTTTCGAACCTTTGTTGAAATACCTGCTTCGCAACTTTGGCGGCGAGGCTTTCTCCGATTTTACGCCTTTTTCAATCAGTCGGGCGGCAACCTTGCTGAAAGTCAGCCCATCTGAAATTGTGAAACAATTACAAGTATTGGAACAGCAGGGGATAATCTGTTTTGCGCCTGCCCGTACCAAACCTCAAATCAGGTTTACCATGCCGCGCATGAGGGCAGATTACTTTCGGATAGACAAAAGTTTCTATCAGTTGCGCAAGCAGCAGGCAATGAGCAAGGCCTTGGCGATTGTCAATTACCTGCAAACCAAAGGCTGTCGCCAACAAGCCCTGCTTACTTATTTTGGCGAACGGCGCGAAACACCTTGCGGCATTTGCGACAACTGCATGGCTGCAAAAAAGCAGGCAATCAATAAGTTAGCCGATGTGTATGAATCGGCCGTCAGTGAACATTTGAGCAAACAACCTCTGCTGCCCGATGAGCTTCTGCGCAAAGTTTTGCCCGACAATGAAACCGTTTTCGCCGAAACGCTGCGGCAAATGGTAGCGCGCGGCCTGATAAAATATCTGGAAAACGGAAAAATCGCGCTCCAAGCAAAAAAAAATCGGAACACAGACGGTGCGGATTAGCTGCCCGTGCTTCAAGCAAAAAAATCGGTGCTATCCGTATAATCTGTGTTCCGAGGGGGCAGATGAGCAAAGTAAATCGCTATTTTCGGGTTGGGGATTAAAAAAATCGGCAAAGACCGTGCTATCCCCCAAAATCCGCGCACTTGTGTACGATGCGCTTTACATTACTCAACTGCTTTGCTGTTGTCAGCTTACAGCGACTTTTTCGCCAAATACCAATCTACCATTTCCAAATTGCTGGCTTTGCGGGCTACAAGTTCTTCCAGTGTTTTTGGCGCAGGAACGATAACCTTATCGCCGGGCTGCCAATCCAGTGGGCAAGCTACTTTGTTTTCCGAAGCAGTTTGCAGAGCCACCAGCGCACGTTTGATTTCTTCCATGTTGCGACCGATGTTCAGCGGATAGTACATAATCAAGCGAATAATGCCTTCCGGGTCAATGAAAAACACGGCGCGAACGGCGGCTGTTTCGCTTTCGCCGGGTTGCAACATGCCGTACAATTTAGATACGCTCATGTCTATATCGGCTACAATCGGGAACTCAAACAGCACACCTGTTTTTTCATACACAGCATTTACCCATGCAATGTGTGCGTGGATGCTGTCAATGCTAAGCCCCATCAGCAGGGTGTTGTGGTCGGCAAAGAATTGTTTTTCTTTGGCAAAACCTGTCATTTCAGTGGTACAAACAGGGGTGAAGTCAGCAGGGTGAGAGAAGAAGATAACCCACTTGCCTTTGTTGTAGTCTGAAAATTTAATTTTGCCAAGCGTGGTAAGTGATTCAAAATCAGGAGCTTTGTCGCCGATGCGCGGCATGGCATATGTTTGTTGATTTTCCATATCTGTTTGTTTTGTGAATAAATAACTTCAAATAGTACCACAAAATTAAGCCACGCGCTTTTTTGTATCAGTTACTTTTGTTACAAATCAAAGTGTAAAAAATACGTTAAGTTTCTGCTGAAAACGCTAACTTGTGGCATTAAAAAAGCGTTTCCATCAAGTAACGATATACCTACTTCTATGCAACTCATCAAAGTGGCCGGGGCTGTACTGAATCAGACACCCTTGGCATGGGTTCAAAACAAGCGAAATATACTATCGGCCATTGGTCAGGCACGCGCCGAGCAGGTAAGCATCCTCTGCCTGCCGGAACTTTGCATCACGGGCTATGGCTGCGAGGATATGTTTTACGCACCCGGTGTGCATCAGACTGCCTTACAGGTTTTGGAAGAAATCAGGCCGCATACCGAAGGAATGGCCGTATGTGTCGGCTTGCCGTTGATGTACCAAAACCGCATTTTCAATACAGCCTGTTTGCTGGTAAATGGCGAAATTGTCGGGTTTGTTGCCAAGCGATTTTTGGCAGGTAACGGCATCCACTACGAGCCGCGTTGGTTTACGCCTTGGCCTGAAGACGAGCAAGTGCAAATCAGCATCAACGGCAAAAAATATCCGCTGGGCGATATTTATTTCAACGTCGGTGGCGTAAAAATCGGTTTTGAGATTTGCGAAGACGCGTGGGTTGCTAATCGCCCGGGGCGGAAATTATACCGCTACGGCGTGGATGTACTGCTCAACCCAAGTGCAAGCCATTTTGCTTTTCAGAAGTTGGAAGTGCGCAAGCGCTTTGTGCTGGAAGGCAGCCGTGCGTTCGGTACGGCTTATGTTTACGCCAATTTGTTGGGCAACGAAGCGGGTAGAGCTATTTACGACGGCGGCACGCTCATTGCCTCATCGGGGCAATTGCTGGCAGTAGGTGAGCGGCTGACTTTCCACGACTATCTGCTGACTTCTGCTGTGGTGGACATTCAGGAAGCCCGTATGGCACAGGCGCAGGCAAGCACGGTTTTTAACATCCCCGAATTGCAGGAAAATTGCATTGAGGCCGATTTTCATTTCCCCGACATACTGCCCGTGGTGCAACAGGCCAAAGATGCCGCATGGGAAAAAAGTGAACATTTACAGGAGGAAGAATTTGCACGCGCCCTTGCACTGGGATTGTATGATTACATGCGCAAGAGCTATTCACGCGGATTTGTGGTGTCGCTCAGCGGCGGTGCGGATTCGTCTGCTATCAGTTGCTGTGTGCGCCTGATGCTTGAATTAGGTATCCAAAGCATTGGCTTGGAAGCATTTAAAGCGAAGTTGGGCTATTGGCAGGCGATTCAGCCGTGCCAAACTTCAAAAGAAATGATGCGCCTGATGCTTACGACTGCCTACCAAGCAACGCGCAATAGCGGCGAGGTTACGCGCACGGCAGCCCGTGAGTTGGCACACAGCTTAGGCGCTACTTTCTATGAGTTAGACGTAGATGCAGTAGTAGAAGGCTATAAGCAAATGGTTGCCGATAGCATCGGCAGGCCATTGAGTTGGGCTACCGACGACATCGCCCTGCAAAACGTACAGGCGCGGGTGCGCAGCCCAAGTATCTGGATGCTGACCAACCTCAGCGGCGGGCTGCTGTTATCTACTTCCAACCGCTCAGAGGCGGCGGTAGGGTATGCCACTATGGATGGCGATACCTCAGGCGGCCTTAGCCCCATTGCAGGCATTGATAAAGCATTTTTGAGACAGTGGCTGCGCTGGTTAGAAAAGAAAGGTATTTTGCTTGCCGATGGCAGCTACTTGACCGTTCCGGAATTACGCTATGTAAACGAACAAGCCCCAACGGCAGAACTGCGCCCACCCGACCGCAAACAAACCGACGAAGACGATTTGATGCCCTACGACCTGCTGGATGCGATAGAAGAAGCTGCCATCCGCGACAAAAAAATGCCGATTGAATGCTTTGAACTCATGCGGATTCGTTTTCCGCAATATACCATTCTGCAACTGCATGAGTGGGTCAAACGCTTTTTCCGCCTGTGGTGCCGCAACCAGTGGAAACGCGAGCGGTATGCGCCATCATTCCATCTGGACGACAAGAATTTAGACCCCAAAACGTGGTGCCGCTTCCCGATTCTTTCGGGGGGCTATGAGTGGGAACTGCAACAGTTGGACAATTACGTTACGACAAAATATTGAGGCTGCTTAAAAATCCCGAACGGTAAGAGTTTCCGATAGGAATTTCGCGGTTAGGCATCACTACTTTGTCGTCTTCAATGGAGCGGATGCAATCCGTATTGATGATGAACGAGCGATGTACGCGGACAAAGGTATTTTCGGGCAGTTTCTTTTCCATGCCCTTCATGGTGCTGTGAACCACGTAGCAGTTACCTGAAAGGGTATGGATTTCTACATAGTCGGAAAGTGCCTCAATGAACTCTATTTCATTGGTTTGCAGGTGTACGATTCGCCCGTCATCTTTGGTTTTCACAAAGAAATTTTCACCCTGAGCGGCTTCCTGTGGTGTGGCCATAATTTCCGGCTGCACGCGTTTTACGACAGGTTCGGCAACGGCCTTTACAGGCGGCAGTTGCAATTTGGAAGTTTCGCGTTGCAGGTTGCTTTCGGCGCGGTCAACGGCGCGCAAAAAACGCGGATATTCTACGGGCTTTACCAAAAAATCGGTTACGTCGTAGTCAAAAGCCTCTACCGCATAGTTCTTATTGCCCGTAACGACAATAATCTGCGGCATTTTTTTGAGGGTTTTCAGCAAATCCAACCCCGACATTTCCGGCATTTCCACGTCCAAAAAAATGATATCCACTTCTATGTTTTTCAATAGCTGATAGGCTTCAATCGCACTGCTGCATTCGGCTACTAGCTCGAGGTTGGTAGTCCGCTTTACCAATTGTCTAATTACGGTGCGGGAGAAAGCGTCATCATCTACAATAATGCAATTCATGGCAGTGCAAGGGGGATTTTGCTGTTTATGTGGCTTACTATATTAACCGTTTTTGGGGCGTGATATTGTGTTGCAGTGCAACTTATTTAGCGGCAGCAGGCATGTGCAAATCCATAATGCGCTTGATGTACTTGCCTAATATATCAAATTCCAGATTTACGCGGTCGCCAACCCGAAGGCTGTGGAAGGTGGTGTGTTCGTAGGTATAGGGAATAATGGCAACGCTGAACTCTCCGATTTTGCTGTCCACCACCGTCAGGCTCACCCCATTGACGGCAATAGAGCCCTTTTCAACGGTAAAGTTGCCAACAGAGGCATCGTAGGTGAACGTATAGCGCCAACTGCCGTTTTCATCGGCAATGCGGGTGCAAAGGCCTGTCTGGTCTACGTGTCCCTGCACAAAATGTCCGTCAAAGCGGCCTGTGGCAGGCATACAGCGTTCTAAATTGACCAAAGAGCCGACTTGGAGCGTTCCCAAATTGGTTTTATCCAATGTTTCCTGAATGGCTGTAACAACGTGCGTGTCGTTTTCAATGGCTACAACGGTCAGGCATACACCGTTGTGCGAAACGCTCTGGTCTATTTTCAACTCATGCGAAACAGGCGAAGTGATATGCAGGTGGATATTACTTTTATCCCGACGAATGGCCGCTACTTTGCCCAATGCTTCAATGATGCCTGTGAACATTTAGTTTATATTTGTGTTTCTGGCAAAATTATGCAAAAAAAGGATGACCCGCGTATCATACACGCATGGTGTATGTACGACTGGGCTAATTCGGCTTACATGCTGGTAATTAGCTCAACACTTTTTCCGGTATATTACAATTCGGTTACACGTAGCGCTTTTAATGGAGATATTGTTGATTTTCTTGGCTGGCGCGTGAGTAATACTGTTTTATATTCATATTCCCTTGCTTTCGCTTTTTTGTTGGCGGCGCTGCTTTCGCCGCTGCTGGCGGGCATTGCCGACTACGGCAGGTTTCGCAAACCGATGATGCGTTTTTTTACCCTGCTTGGTTCGCTGGCCTGTATCGGTTTGTTCTTTTTTGAAGGAGATAATATTGTCTGGGGTATTTTGTGTAACATTTTGGCCTGCTTTGGCTATACGGGCAGTTTGGTTTTTTACAACGCCTACCTGCCCGAAATTGCAAGCCGCAACCGTTTAGACAGTGTGAGTGCCCGTGGTTTTGCCTATGGTTATATGGGTGGTGTGGTGCTGTTAGTCATCAATCTGATAATGGTGCAGCAACCCCAATGGTTTGGGATTATCAATCAGTCGTCGGCCGTGCGCTTATCGCTGGCTTCTGTCGGGATTTGGTGGATTGTTTTTGCACAATATACTTTCTGGTATCTGGAAACCGCCCGCAAAGAGTCGGATATTTACACCAATATACTTACGCGCGGTTATGATAAACTGCGGTCGGTGTGGAAGCAGTTGCAACACCTGAAATCTACGCAATATTACCTGGTTGCCTTTTTCTTTTACAGCATGGGCGTACAAACCGTTATGCTGCTGGCAGCCACGTTTGGCGAAAAAGAAATTAAAATGAGTGCCGACAAGCTCATTATTACCGTGCTCATTATTCAACTGATTGCCATACCTGGCGGCTATTTGTTTGCATGGCTTGCCAAATCGGTAAGTAACCGCCTGTCTATCAACATTATGCTGGGGCTTTGGTTAGTGGTTTGCATGGGGGCTTATGTGGTGCAGGAAGAAACCGGATTCTATTTGCTGGCAGCGCTTGTAGGGCTGATTATGGGCGGTATCCAATCGGTTTCGCGTTCTACCTATACCAAACTGATTCCCAAAGATACGGCAGACAATACGTCATTTTTCAGTTTTTATGATGTGGTGGAGAAAGTTTCCATCATTGGCGGCACATTCACCTTTGGTCTGGTAGAACAAATCACCCAAAGCATGAGAAACAGTGCGCTCGCTTTGGGTGTGTTTTTTATTCTGGGACTGTTGGTGATGACTCTTGTGCACGTGCCACGCCACAGGGTGCTTCTGAGGCGAATTGCATCATAGTCGGCTATTGATTCAGCCATTCAAAAGCCTTGGCTTCATCTTCAAAAAATGCGGTCTGATATTCAGCCGTAGTGTCTTCTTCTATGGTTTGCTGCACCGAAAGCGCCGCATAGAAGTCTGCACTAATCAATACAGCCATTTTTTTAAGTCCGATTTCGCGGTAGGGTTCGGACAGAAGTTCGTTTGTCCATGCTTGCAACTCCGGCGTGATGGTGTTTCTGTTATTGACCCCATCGGCAAAAATCTTATCGGGGCGCTTTTCCAGTATGATATCCTTGTATTTAAAGAATATGTCTTTGTAAAGCTCGGCATCTACACTTTCCGGCATTGTCCAGCGGGTAATAAGCGTGTTGGTGGCGGTGTCGTAGCTCATAACGACCTTATCACTTGCATAGAGGGTTTCCATGGGCATTTTAGCTTAGTAGTTGTATAATGGATAACGCATATGCCCACTTTCTGTTTTGTAGTCGTGTACAAATATTTTTAATCGCATTCAAAGAGTATGCGGATTGTTGCAAATGAATGAACTTTCGCGCAGCTTTTTTAAACGACTATTTTTTCAACAATTTATACAAAAGTTTCTTGCAAACCTTTGCACTTTTATATATAAATCCGCAATCCCGCCCCCGCAATGCTTACGGTTCTTACTCCCCCGTAAAAGTTTTAAAAGGAATCGGTGCGTAGTATATCATTGTACCGATGATGAGTGCAACCGCAAAGCCGTAGGGCATTGCAAAAGCCACAACACCCGACAAAACAGCTATCAGAAAATTGCGTTTTTCATGGGCTAAATCTTTTACCAAAAATATCAGGCTCAAACCCTCAAAGAAGAGGATGACTCCCAAAACAGGGAGCGGGAAAATTTGCACAATTTGCTGAAACCCATTGCCGAAAAACAGCCCCAACACCATGTAGAACAAGCCGTAAATCAGTACGGAGCCGCCATTGCGACCGCCGAAGGTATAGTGCCCCACCATGCCGCCCGCACCATGGCAGCAGGGAATCCCACCCAGAAAAGGTGCTATCAAGTTCATCAGCGAATAGGTAATACCTATTTTTTTTACGGTAATATCTTTCCGTTCGGGGAAAAGGTCGCCGCTGATTTGCTTAGTGGCAATAATGGAATTGCCCAAAGAGAGCGGTATTTGCGGTATGGCGAGCAATACAAAGCCTTTGGCAATATCATCGGCCGTGGGTATAAAAAGTTGCGGCAGCCGAAAAGCAACGGCATCGGTAAAACTTGCAGCAGATACCTTAAACACCAGTGCATAAATCAGCCCCAGCGCTATTACGGCCAGCGCTGCGGGATATTTTTTGTTGTCCAGCAAAGCAAGGACAAATACAAATGCTACTGCGGCCAGTACATAACCTTGCCACTGTTCCGCTGCCACGTATTCTTTGATAGCCAGCGAGCACAGGCTAATACCTAACCCCAGTTGCAAGCCTCTGACAACAGCCTTGGGAATAAGCCGCATGAGGCGGTCTAACGCACCCGTCAGCGACAGCGCAAGCATTACCAGCCCGATGGCAAGCCCTGCCCCCAGCAAAATATTGCCTGCAATTTTCTGTGCGATGACCAGCGATGCCATCGCTTTGAGCGGCTGTACAGGCATCGGCATACGGTAGGCAAGAGCAGTCAGCACCTGCAACAGCCCGAAAATAGTCAGCACGTTGGCGCTTTCCAGCCCCGA
Source organism: Rhodoflexus caldus (assembly GCF_021206925.1). Lineage (NCBI taxonomy): Bacteria > Pseudomonadati > Bacteroidota > Cytophagia > Cytophagales > Thermoflexibacteraceae > Rhodoflexus > Rhodoflexus caldus. The sequence goes on from NZ_JAJPRF010000003.1 coordinate 418,801, forward strand.
AGCGATAATAACGGCCACCAGCAGCGGAAAATCCGTGCCGATGTCGCCAAATGCACCGGCCAGTTCCTGTCGGTTAATTTTGAGCATAATTTGTTTGAGCAGATGCGCAATTTAAAAACTTAGCACTTACCGCCAAGCAAAGGTTTTGTTGGTGCAACTATAAATAAAAACATCAGACCTGACAGGCTACGGCAACTTGTCAGGTCTGTTTTTATATTCCGCGATTTTTCAAAGGTTACTTCGCGTAGCTCACCGAGCGGGTTTCGCGAATAACCGTAACTTTGATTTGACCCGGGTATTGCATGTCTTTTTCTATCTTCTGCGAAATATCAAAAGACATTTGGCTTGCCTTTTTGTCTGATACATTGTCTGCATCAACAATTACGCGCAGTTCGCGGCCTGCCTGAATTGCATAGCATTTGTTCACGCCTTTGAACGACAGCGCCAGTGCTTCCAAGTCTTTGAGGCGTTGCACATAGCTTTCCATCATTTCGCGACGGGCACCCGGGCGCGAGCCTGAGATGGCATCGCAAGCCTGTACGATGGGGGAGATGAGTGAGGTCATCTCAATTTCGTCGTGGTGCGCACCAATGGCATTGCATACTTCGGGGTTTTCCTTGTACTTCTGTGCCAGTTCCATGCCCAGCAGCGCATGCGGCAGTTCGTGTTCTTCGTGCCATACTTTGCCAATGTCGTGGAGTAAGCCCGCACGTTTGGCCAACTTAGCATTGAGTCCCAATTCGGCAGCCATGATGCCGCACATTTTGGCAACTTCTTTGGAGTGCTGCAATAGGTTCTGCCCGTAGGAAGAGCGGAAACGCATCCGCCCCACCATTTTAATCAGTTCGGGGTGCAGGCCGTGAATACCCAGCTCAATGACTGTGCGCTCACCGATTTCAACAATTTCTTCTTCAATGGCTTTTTGCGTTTTGGCCACCACTTCCTCAATGCGTGCAGGGTGAATGCGGCCGTCGGCAACGAGGCGGTGCAGTGCCAGTCGGGCAACTTCGCGGCGCACGGGGTCAAATCCTGAAAGGATGATGGCCTCGGGCGTGTCATCAACGATGATTTCTACGCCGGTGGCAGCTTCCAGCGCACGTATGTTGCGGCCTTCGCGCCCAATGATTTTGCCTTTCAAGTCGTCGCTTTCCAGATTGAACACCGAAACGCAGTTTTCAATGGCATGTTCGGTGGCGGTGCGCTGGATGGTATTGATGACGATTTTCTTGGCCTCTTTTGTAGCAGTGAGGCGCGCCTCTTCCATGATGCTCTTGATTTCGGCAGCGGCTTTGGTTTGTGCCTCGCTCTTCAGCGCATTGATGAGTTGCTCGCGGGCTTCGTCGGCTTTTAAATTGGCTATTTTTTCCAACTGTGCCACCTGCGAGAGGCGCAACTGCTCGGCTTCCTCAATCTTTTTGGCAGCAACATCCAACTGCTTGGCAACTGTTTCGCGCAGCTTTTCGGCCTCTTCCATCTTCTCTTTGAGTTGCTCCTGCGCTTTGGTGAGGGTTTGCTCTTTCTTTTTGAGGTTGGCTTCTACTTGTTTAAGTTTGTTTTCGTACTGCTTAACCTTTCCTTCGTTGGTGATGATTTGCTCTTTGCGGCGGTTCATTTCGTTCTCAAACTCCGATTTTTGTTTGAGAACTCGCTCCTTAGATTCAATCTCCTTGTTTTTCCAAAAAGTTTCGGCTTTCAGTTCGGCTTCTTTAATAATAAGATTGGCCTTTTCGGCGGCCTCAGCTTCTTTTTGTTTGAAAACCCGCATCAGCAGGAAGTATCCGATGCCGACACCTACCAGCAGGGATACAATAGCAATAATTACGTCTGTCATTGTACAATGTATATAAAAAATAAAACCATCATGCAGGCGCTGCAACCGACACAATGAACAGACTTTACAGAAAGAAAAAACGAAACAGCATTACAGCGTATCAGGTATCAAACGCTCCAATTCCGACACTTTGTGGTGTATGGCTTGTATGCTTTCTTTATTGGCCAACTCTTCTACGATGATATCAAATGCCACCATTGCCAATAAATCCTGCTTGTCGTAAATGCGCATACGCTCCTGTTTATCCTGAATGCGTTGTTTGAGCAATGTGGCTGCCCTCTCGAGCAACGGGGCATCTTCGGGGGCAACCCTGAGGTTATATTCCCGATTGGCAATTACCACTTTCACATTTTGGCTCTGCATACAGGGTGATATCTATTCCAAATAATGCTTAGTCGTTTTTGGGCAGCTGACTGTTCAGAAAAACCAGCACGTGGTCAATCTTTTTGATGTATTGGTCAAGCCACTCTTTTAATTCTTCTGTTGTCAAATCATCGGTTGTCAGTGCTGCAGCCAACTTGTCCGTCAGCAGTGCTGCGGTTTGGGCAGCCTGACGGGAAGTTTCCTGCATATCACCAATCGCTTTGCGAAGACCGGCTACCTCTTCGGTTAGCTGCAAACGCTGCTTTTCTGATTCCCTATACGCACTTAAAAGGCTGATTATCTTGTTTTCCAGCCGTTGTAAGTTTACCTCGGGGCTATCAGGCGCAGATTCTGTTGCAGGTATCACAGATAAGGTACTCAATTCAACAGCAAGCGATTCACTTTGATTCTTAACTATCAAAAATAGAACTTAACTTTGAATAATGCAAAAACCGACGGGTGAATCGTGCAAATTTGCCTGTGTTATCCAATCATCAGGTAGGTTCGCGGATATTTGAGTAGGTTGCTTTTGGGCGTTCCGCTGAGTGCAATGGCCAGCGTCAGAGGCCCAATGCGCCCGATGAACATAGATACAATGATGATGATTTTTCCGCCTACGCTCAGCGAAGAGGTGAGATTCATGCTCAAACCAACAGTGGCAAATGCCGAAATTTGCTCAAATACCAACACGTGAATCGGTTGCTGCGGTTCAGTAAGGGTGAGCAGCAATACGGCGATGCTGTTGTAGGTAAATGCAAACAGCAGCAAAGTAAATGCTCTGTTTACCAATTCGTTGGGAATGTAGCGCTGTTCAATAATGATTTTTTTCTCGCCGCGGATGTTGCGAATGGCGGAAAGTACTACCAGTGCAAAAGTGTTGATTTTGATGCCGCCGCCCGTACTGCCCGGCGCCGTTCCGACAAACATAAGAAATATGCACAGAATAATGGTTGGGTTGTGCAATGCGCCGAAATCCATGGAGTTAAAACCGGCGGTGCGCGTTACTGCCGATTGGAACAAGGCTGTAATCAATGCCTGCCCGATATTAAGCACCCGCAGTTTTTCATATTCCAATACCATGAATGCCAGCGTTCCGCCTGTAAGCAGGATAAATGTGCCGGTGAGTGGAATTTTCGTGCTGAGTTGCAACTTTTTCCAAGGTTTGGCAATCCGCTCCCGAATGTTGGCGGGTGAGAATACATCTTCAATCACGTTGAAGCCCATGCCGCCAAATATGACGATGATGGTTGTAATAAAATGCAGACCAAACATCTCGTGGATGAAGAACTGATGGTTGTAGTATCCGTCGGTAAACAGGCTGAAGCCCGCATTGCAAAAAGCTGATATGGAGTGAAATACGGAGTAAAAAATTCGTTCGGCGGTATTGGCAAAAGGGCTTGCGCCGCCTGCCCAGCGTTCATCGTCCCAAGCGTTGTAAATAGCGATGGCGCCTAACAGTTCTATGATAAAAGTAATGACTACAATTTTCCGCAAGGCTGCTTTGGCCTCTGTAAGCGACTCGGCGCTGAGGTGGTTCTGAATCATGGACTGTTGTTTGATTCCCACGCCGCCGCTCATGAAGGTGGCAAAAAAAGTGGCAAATGAAACTACTCCCAAACCGCCCAACTGAAAAAGCAGCATGATAACAACCTTGCCTTTAAAGGTGAAAAAGGTTGCTGTATCTACCACAATCAACCCTGTTACACAACTTGCACTTGCCGAGGTGAACAAGGCATCAAGAAAGGAGATTTCGCCCTCTACGGTCATGGCGGGCAGCATCAGCAAGCCCGTACCTGCCAAAATGAGCAATGCGAAACTTGCCATAAAAATTACACCCGGCTTTACCTGAATTTCGGCGAGCAGTACCGAGAGCCGCGCCAAATCCAAAATGGTAAGCATCACCATAAAAACGCCTGTCAGGTGCTCGTAAATTAACGGGGCAGGCTCTATGGAAAACAGCAGCAGATAATACAGCAGCGGCGGAATACCCATAATTTGCTCTATAATGATATGGATAATCAGCAACCCGTACAGCGCTGCCTCCGGCTGCGACTCGCGCAGAAACGTCAGTCGGTTAATACTGAAAAACCAGCGCGCTAAAAATACACACAGAAATAATAGCAAAAGCAGCTTATACATTTCCTGTATCTGCGCATACTCGTGCTGGGTATGGATAAAACCATACCGATAGGTGAGCAGAATCACTGTCAGCACGGAAGTAATGTAGGATAGCCATTGCAGTAAGCGATTGGCAGGTTCGCGATACTGAAAAAAGAAACTATCCAAGCGGCTCCAAGCCATATTTTGTTTTTTTACTTACTTTGCAAATGTAAGAAACCTGTCAGGATTAGACCTTACGGGGGCTGTAATTTACCCGCCGATATTTATGTCAAATGATACTATCGTCCGCCTGAGCGATGTTACCATTGCCCATGCACAACATCCTGTTGTTGAACATGTAAGTTTTGAAATCAGCAAAGGCGAGTTTGTCTATCTGTTAGGCAAAACCGGCAGCGGCAAAACTTCGCTCCTGCGAGCTATTTATGCCGACTTGCCGCTGCTTAGCGGCACGGGCGAAGTGGCAGGATATGCGCTGCAAAACCTTCGGCGGCAAGACCAGCCTTTTCTGCGCCGAAAACTCGGCATCATTTTTCAAGATTTCCAATTGTTTCACGACCGAACGGTAGCCGACAACCTGCTGTTTGTAATGAAAGCCACCGGTTGGACAGACCGCGTGCATATGAAAACCCGCCTCAACGAAGTGCTGATGCAGGTAGGGCTGCTTAGTAGCATTAACAAAATGCCGCATCAGCTTTCCGGCGGCGAACAACAGCGGGTTGCAATTGCCCGCGCCTTAATCAACGACCCGTACCTGCTGCTTGCCGACGAGCCGACCGGCAACTTAGACCCCGCAGTAGCTTCCGATATTTTGGATTTGTTTGTGCGTATTCATCAGGGTGGAACAGCCGTTTTGATGGCTACACATAATCACAGTTTCCTGAAACGCTTTCCCGCGCGCGTGCTGTTGTGTGAAAATCATACCATTCGCGATATTCCCCGCGAGCACATCATCCGCAAAATCAATGAGTAAGCAAGCGAAGTGAAATGTTATTTCGGAATTCGGATTTGGGATTTCGGATGCGCAGTGAATCGCTTCATCCGCAACAACCTGCGTGCTGTTGTGTAGTGCGTTATTCCTGATATGTAGCACTTGTAATGACTTATTGCGGTCAAATTAGAAAAATAACGTAAGTGGCTGATAATCAAGTTTTTTAATTTTTCTGAAAGGCGGACAAGTCAGGGGATTTCGGATGCGCAGTGAATTGCTTCATCCGCAATAACCTGCGTGCTGTTGTGTTTCTGATTGGCTCAACTGCTTGGCAACAAAATAAAACAGCCAAAGGGGGTCTTCATTTCCATATTTGTTGCGTTGAACAAACTCCCCTTTGGCTTGAAAAAATAAATCAGTGGTGGAAATTAGCGAGCGATGCGGACGGTTTGAGAAATAACTTGCTCGCCACAGGTAATAGTGAAGGTGTAGTTACCTGAAGGTTGTTTGGTGAGGTCAAAAAAGCGGTAGAAATCTTCGGCAGTAGAGCTTCCATTGTACACTTCTTCGCCTTTTTCATTGAAAATGCTGATATCTACCTTCTCTTTGGCAAAATTCTGGAAATATGCCAAATGAAACAGCCCTTTCTGAGCACCTTCGGTAACATTCATGACCAGTTTGGCGGTGTCTTTGCCGCGCACTTCCACCAATTGCGTAGTAACGCCGTCTTTGCCAATCAACTCAAACTGATAAGCACCTTTGCCTAACAGGCTGACATCGTACAAACGTGCAGCAGATTGCGCAATCGTTTCTTGATGTACTACCTTGCCTGTTTGGTCTTTGATTTTCAGCACCAACTTTTCTCCGGCTGCATTATCGCAGGCAAAAATCACTTTCTCGGCGTTTTTTACTGCCGCAACGTTAAACTTAGGCCCATCGGCCGCCCAAAGAGGTACTACAGCCATCCCGGCTGCCAGCACCAAGGTTGCTTGAATTAACTTTTTCATTTTTGTAATGAATTAGTTTAAACATTTAATTCATCGCAAAAATAAGCCATTATTTTTAAAAATTCATAATTTTGAAATTAAAAAAAATACATTAAACTGATTATCAGAGTTTTAATTTTTATCAATTAATAATAGCGTAACAAAAAATATGTATCGTTAAAATATTAGCAATTAAATACCTGCTACTTTTGAATATGAGTAGGTGTGCGTTGCTTTACACTAATGGTTGTGTGCCCAAAGTAGTGGGCAAAAGAACGATTAGCCCAGTTACTCGTATCCGGTATGAAGTCTCCCTTCCAGATAGTTAAAGGCAGTGCCTGCAAAGTATCTAATACTAATGGTTGATTCCCTGCCCGTTGTCTGCGCATTATTTGATAGCGCTGCATTATTTCCATGTCATGCCTGGCAGCACTTCCTGACCTGATATCCACCCACATATGCCGCATATTAGATACATACTGCGGCAACAACAGCGTTAGCAGCATTGCCCCGAAAACAACAGAGTGCCATCCGCGGCCTGCTTCACGAAGGAACTTCTGCCTTTGCAGGAAATCTGCCAGATATACCAGAGATAAAATCCAGCCTGTTATAAAAAATACCAGCCCTGTATCAATTTGCCGGGAGGCAATGTAATTCACCAATAGTTTGGGAGTAAAAAACCATAGGTAGCCAAAAGCAAAAGTAGCTGCAAAAGGTAGCCACAAAGGCAGCCGTAACTGCGGCACTACCCGCCTCTCTGCCAACCAGCCAATAAATGCAACAGAACTCAGCATAAACAGACTATCAGAAAACCATTTAGCGAGATAGTCGCGATACATATTGAAGGCAAACAATGCAAGCGAAAGTATCGGACGCTCGACTAAACTCTGATGGCCGCCTTCTGATATACGGCGTGCGGTACCGGGTGCAGTGAGTAGGTATGCCAATACAAGTAACGCGAGTAATAATAAGAAGCCTAAAGCCAGCCGTTTTTGTCTTTGACCATTCAGTAAGGCATAGAGCAGCGCGCCCGCACATAGCCCGACGGTCAGCAAGGATACCACGGGCAATGAACCCATTGCCAGCAGCATAGCAACTATAACCATTATATATTTACCCGCCATCCCAACAGAGCTGTCAATACACAGATATCGCGTCAGTAGGGCGATAAACAAGATTGCCAGTACATAACCGGAGGTATAGCCAATAGCAGACATGCTCCAGAAAATAGTTTGCATGGGGCTTTCCATCAGCCTGAAAAAAACGGCAAAGCAGGCAAGTGCAAATAACCACCGTTCACTTGTCGTACTATGACGTGGCAGCAGTGCCGCTATACCTGTATAAAATGTTACCAGATATACCAGTACAATTCCTATAGGAACTATGCGAAAACCGATGCCCTGCACATCTGCCGGCTGAAACAATGCCTGCGCCAACACGCCTGTGTAGGAAGCCGAGCGTTTCATAAGCGCCATTGCCGTTTGCCAAATACTTTGTGTATGTACCAGCAATCCGCTGACTTCAAAATCGTCTGCTCCTGCATGATTATAGCGGGATATGTACAATAAAGGAGCTATGATGAGTACAATTATAGCGAGCGCATAAACCAGCGGAATTCGATTTCATATTTTTTGCAGCATACCACAACGGTTTTTAGCTGCGATAATAAAATATTTACTCTGTCAATTCGCACAAAATCACCTACTTTTGTGTTTATATTTAGTCTAAATCCTGACGTATCTATGAAACCTGCCTATAACGTTGATAACTTGTATAAAAAGCTCATCAACATCTACACGGAAGCCGTTCCCAATCCCAATGCGATGAAGTTTGTGGCCAATACCATGCTGGTTGCCAATGAAGACATCGTGAAAGATTATCCCGATGCGGCATCGGCCACTGATTCGCCGCTGGCACAGGAGCTGTTCAAGTTCCCGTTCGTACAGCGCGTATTTATTGCGTCCAACTTTGTAACCATCACTAAGGATGAGGCTTCAGATTGGGTGGAGCAAATCCCTGTAATGCGCCATTTCCTGAAAAACTATCTGGAAGAGGGCAGCCCGGTTTTTGAAGGTGAGGATGCGGAGGAAAATCCGGCAGCTAACCCAAACGATTCGGAAGCGGTAAAAAAAATCAAAGGCATTTTGGATGAATACATCCGCCCTGCCGTTGAAATGGACGGCGGACACATCATGTTCCACTCGTTTGAACCTGAAACAGGGGTGGTAAAGGTGCTGTTGCAAGGCTCTTGCAGCGGTTGCCCGTCTTCTACCATTACGCTGAAAGCCGGCATTGAAAACCTGCTGACGCGCATGATGCCCGGCGAAGTGAAGTCGGTGGTAGCCGAAGGTGTATAACATCTTACAGCCCAATGCACTGCAAAGGTTTATAGTCCTTTGCGGTGCATTGTTTTTTTTAAACGCAAATTATCAGGCGGTTAAAAATATCTCTTTTGGCAGATAAAGCCTCTGCCGTGTTTCAACAGTCTTTGTTATCGTTCCAATGCCTGATACCGATTGGCATTTGTCGGGTCTATGCGTGTGAGAATCGTTGCGGCTTCTTTGCGGGTAGCAGCGTCGGCTTGTGAAAAAATATTGACAATCTCCTCTGCTTTAGAGTCAAAAAAAGCATTCACCATGACAGCGTTGGGGCGCACCTGATTGACTTGTGCAATTTTTTTGATGGCTTCCAAAATATTTTTTCTGCCTGCTTCGGCATTTTCGGCAAAGTAATCCAGCCCTTTGCGATGGTAGAGGTACAGTGCTTCGCGATAACCGCTCAACTGCGGATTGTTCAGATTTTCGGAAATAAAGTAGCGGTTGCGGGTATCGCTGTTGTTCCAGCCTTGTGCATTGGCTTGTTGTGAGTTGTTCAAAATGTTCAGAATACGCTCAATGTACGCATTGCCGCCCTGCGGTGCAAAACTGTCTGCATCCAATGCCAAAATCGTGTAGGCGTAGTAAGCAAGCATGGCCGTCAGGTTGGTAGAAAACAGGTTTTCTGTAAAAATGAGTGGCTGCGAAGGAAAAAACTCAAAGTTGAAGTTGCGGTCAAAAAATGTGAGCAGCACCGTTTCGTAATTGCTCCCGTAAACAGGCCTGCTGGACTGAATTTGTACGTTGGCCGTGTAGCGCCCATTGACAAGGTCAGTTCCGCCGGTGAGGGTAATCAGGATGTTGCACTTTATCCGCTCGTGTTGTTTGTAGTTATCGTTTGTCCAGCGGGTAGTATTCATAAAATTGGCGATTGCATCGCGCAGTTGTTGAATAACTTGCCGCTCTTGTGTTTGTACTTGTGCATCATTGATAATGATATTGGCATTTAATTCCTGTGCCAACGCACTGCAAGCCATTGCAAAGCTCAGTGCAAGTATCAGAAGTTTGTTAAACCACATGCGATTTAGCTTGAAGAATATTTGTAAGATGCCGAACGATGATGCGTGCTACTTCGCTTTTGGGCAGAAGGGGCAATACCTCGCGCTTGCCTTCACGAAACAGCAGCGATACGCGGTTAGTGTCATGCCCGAACCCCGCGCCCGCATCGTTGAGCGAATTGAGTACAATCAGGTCAAAGTTTTTGCGTTCCATTTTGCTCTGCGCATGTGCCTGCTCGTTTTCGGTTTCTAATGCAAAGCCTGCGTGCACCTGCCCTGCCTGCAATTTCTGCCCTGTATCGGCTGCAATATCAGGATTTTTGACCAGTTCAATGGTCAGCTTATCGCCTTGTTTTTTGATTTTTTGTGTGGCCGCATGTGCCGGTGCGTAGTCGGCAACGGCTGCACAATGCACAATAATATCGGCGGTTGCCGTGCGTGTAGTTACTGCTTCGTGCATTTGCCGTGCGGTTTGTACATGGGTAATTTGTACCGACGGGTGCTCTAATTGCAAGGCCACAGGCCCTGAAATGAGATTTACTTGTGCGCCTGCATCGGCAAATGCTTGTGCCAGTGCATAGCCCATTTTACCCGTGGAGTGGTTGGTAATGTAGCGTACGGGGTCAATGGGTTCTATGGTCGGCCCTGCGGTAAGCAATACATTTTTGCCTGCCAAGGGGCGGCCTGCGGAGAAAAAAGTAGCTATCCATTCGGCCATTTGCTCGGGTTCTGCCATCCGCCCTTTGCCGTGCAAGCCGCTGGCGAGTTCCCCCTCGCCCGGTGAGATGATTTGACAACCGTCTGCCTGCAATTGGCTGATGTTGCGTTGTGTGGCAGGATGCAACCACATGTCCAAATCCATTGCGGGAGCAAGCACAACAGGGCTGCGCGCAGAAAGGTAAACAGCCGTCAGCAGATTATCACAGTGGCCATGGGCTATTTTGGCAATCGTATTGGCCGTAGCCGGTGCAATTACCATCAGGTCTGCCCATAGGCCAAGCGCCACATGATTGCTCCACTCTCCTGTGTTGTCATCGGCTACATAGCGGGTCAGTACAGGATTTTTGGACAGCGTAGCAAGCGTAAGGGGGGAAATAAAATCGGAGGCTGCGTCGGTCATAATAACCTGCACTTCAGCCTCCTGTTTTATCAAAAGCCGAACAAGGGTTGCAATTTTATAGGCGGCAATGCTGCCGCACACGCCCACCAAAATTTTTTTCCCTTTCAGCATATGGGGGTTCTATTCTGTATCGTCGTTGCGATGGTATATCAATTTGCCTTCCAGATACTCATCGGTGGCGATGGTTGTAGGTTTGGGCAGTCGCTCATAATAGCGCGAGATTTCAATTTGCTCGCGGTTCTCATGAATTTCTTCCAAATTGTCAATACCTGTTGAAAATTCTTCCAATTTGCCTGCCAGTTCTTCTTTGAGTTTGGAGGCTATCTGGCGGGAGCGCTTGGCAATAATTACGACGGCTTCGTATATGTTGCCGTTGGCCAGTTCTGCTACCTTGGCAATATCGCGGGTAGTCAGTGAGGTATTGCTGTTATACTTAGACTTAGACATATGAACAGTGTTTTGATGATTGCGGGTTGATGTTATTTCTGTGCCGTTTTTTCGGCTTTCTCTCTTTCTTTTTGCATGGCTGCCTCTATGGATGCCACGTTTTTGAGTTGGCGCTGCGTGTTTTCAAAGATGTTTTCCGCCTGCCTCAGAAAAATGCTTTTCGGATATTTGTCGACGAAAGCCTGATACATTTTTACCACTTCCGTAAATCGCTCGCGCTTTTTGTCAATATAACTGTTTTGTGCCAGTTCATATTGCGCCTCTATTCTGCGGAAAGCCGCTTCTTCCTGATAACGGGAGTCGGGAAAATCTTTCTGAAAATTGTCGTAGGCAATCACTGCGGCCTTGTAACGCTCTAACTGCTGGTAAAGTTTGGCATTTTTAAATGCCTTTGTTTCCAACTTGGCACGCAGGGTGGTAATAGCACCGGCTGCTTGCTGTGCATAGCTGCTGTTAGGATAGCGGTTGATAAAGTCCTGAAACGCATCAATGGCCGTAATGGTGTTTGCTTGGTCAAGGTGTATCGGAGGCGAGCTCATGTACAACGAATAGCAGTGCATGTACAGCGCTTCTTCGGCAAACTTGCTGCGATTGTATGTATCATGAAATTTCTTGAACTCTGCCGCACTGGTTTCGTACTGCCCTTGTTTGTAGTAACAATAAGCCCAATAGAACTGCGCCTTTTCAGCCTCGGGTGTACCGCGAATGATAGGCACTAAATCTTCCAACAGCACGCCTGCACGATAATAGTCGCCCTTTTTCTCGTAGTACTCCATGGCAGCATTGTAGCGGAACTTCCAGTCCTCGTTTTTGATGATTTTCTGAAACTTACTGCACGAGGAGCCGCCTAACAATACAACAAGGATTGCGATGGCAACAGATACGTTTTTGCGGATTAACATAAAGGCAAAATTATGCTTTAAGCTGCAAACTGCAAAAAATATGCGACTTAGGCGGCTTCATGCTTGCCCGAATAAAATTTATGTTGCAGATTATCGTTAAAGTTTTATAGCTTTGACCAACTGACTGCGTGAAAAGTGAGGATGTCCAAACGCCTTTTCTGTTTTTTACTTAAATAACAAGCCTATGGATACAGGCTTAGCACCTTCTCCGGAAGAACGCACCGCTTTGGGAATGTGTGCAAAAGATTTTATTAATCCGATGGTGCCGCCGCTCAAACCGGCTGACAGTGTTGGGCGCGCCTTGGCGTGGATGGAAGAATTTCGCGTACATCAATTGCCGTTGGTTGAAGATGGGGTTTACAAAGGCATGTTTTCCGAATCGGCACTGTATGATGCGAATCTCTCTCCCGACGTGCTGCTTGGCAGCCTTACCCCCGATTTGGCAGAGTGTTTTGTAACAGAAGACCAGCATTTTTATGAAGTAATCCGCATTGCCGAGTCGTTTAAGGTGCAAACCGTTCCAGTGCTTTCCAATGAGCGCGCATTCAAAGGCGTGATAGTACTGCGCGATACGGTGGGAGCTTTGGCGCGTGCATTTGCCACCCAAAACCCGGGGGGTATTATTGTGCTGCTGATGCCTGCCTACAATTATTCGCTGGCAGAAATCAGCCGACTGGTAGAGTCCAACAATGCCAAAATTCTCAGCAGCTATGTAGAACCCGACACACAAGACCCTACGATGGTAAAAGTAACACTCAAACTCAGTGTGATGGAAATTTCAAGGGTAATTGCCACACTGGAGCGCTTTGGTTATCATGTGGCGGCGCGTTTTGATGAGAATGAAGACGTTGATATCAGTCGCGAGCGCTTGGATATTCTTTTAAAATACCTTGAAATCTGATGAAAATAGCTTTGCATAGCCGCCCTGTCGAGAGCCGGAAACAACCCTATATACAAACTATTTTTGAAGAACTTCATAAACTGGGCGCGCAGTTGCGTATCTCCGAGTCATTCAAAGCACACATGGACGAAACAGGTTTGGACGTTGCCTGCGAATATACTTTTTCCAGTTATCACGAATTGGCAGATACCGACCTGATGCTGAGTGTTGGCGGAGACGGCACACTGCTGGAAACCATCACATTGGTACGCCATACAGGTATTCCTATTCTGGGCATTAATTTGGGTAGGCTCGGATTTTTGGCCACCCTGTCCAAAGAAAATATTGCCGAAGGTTTGCGTGCTGTTATAGAAGGCAGATACAGCATAGAGGAGCGCTCTATGATTCGCTTAGACAGCAGCATTAACCTTTTCGGCGACCTAAACTTTGCACTGAACGAATGCACTATCAGCAAGCGGGACAGTGCCTCAATGATTATCGTACATGCCTATTTGGACGGCGAATACCTCAACTCTTATTGGGCAGACGGCTTGATTGTGGCAACGCCCACAGGTTCTACGGCCTACTCTATCAGTGTGGGAGGCCCCGTAGTGCTGCCCGATTCGCGCAGCTTTATCATTTCGCCCATCAGCCCCCACAACCTGAACGTGAGACCTTTGGTGATACACGACGGCTGTGTGCTTTCCTTTGAGATAGAAGGGCGAAACAATAATTTTCTGGTATCGCTGGACTCCCGTTTCCGAACGGTAGATTCCAACGTAAAACTCTCTTTGCGCAAATCGGATTTTAATGCGCGGCTGTTACGGTTGGAGGGCGATAACTTTCTGCACACGCTGCGACAAAAACTTAATTGGGGAACCGATTCAAGAAATTAAATCCTCGTAAATTTGTAAAGTTGTCATTTTGAGGCATTTTTTTTGTGCGTTGATATCGGGCAGGCCGATACTGCATTCTTCCAAAAAGCATGGTTATGAAATCATTCAGTTTACGCTTTTTACCTTTCCTCTTGTTTGTAACGGCATTTTTGTCGGTGCAACAGGCTGATGCGCAGCTTATTGAGAACAGGGAGAATCCTAAATTCAAGCAAAATCCTAAGCATACATGGTCATGGTTTAACCGCAAGAAATACTGGAGCATAGGGGCAAGTATCAATGCCATGAATTACTTCGGCGATATTGTGCCGCAGCCCTATTTCACCAGTATGGATTTGGGGTATACGCGTCCTAATTTTGCTATCCATGCACAAAAGCGCTACCGTCCTAACTTCAGCATGCGCTATTCGCTTTCATGGGGCAGGGTAAAAGGAGACGACACAACCAACATAGGGCCTGACAAGCCACGTTGGGAACACAACCAGTTTCGCTACATTCGCAACCTGCGTTTCCGCAATGATATTTTGGAACTGTCTGCCGTGGGTGTTTGGGATTTGGTAGGTAATCGCGGCACATTCTATCAACGCCCCAAGCGCGTGATTCCTTATTTGGTAGGCGGTGTAGCTGTTTTCAGGCATAACCCTAAGGCACAAGCCCCCGAGGCTTTCGGAGGGGGGTGGGTGGCTTTGCAGCCGCTGGGAACCGAGGGGCAAGGCTATGCCGATGAGTACGGTAAGAAATATTCACGCTGGCAAATTGCCATCCCCATGGGTTTTGGTATGCGCTACCGAATTGCTACCCGCTGGGACTTGGCTTTTGAGGTTTCTTATCGCAAACTCTTTACCGACTATATAGACGATGTCAGCCGCAACTATGTGGATTTGGGCATTTTTGGCGACAACGACTTAGCGCGTGCCATGTCTGACCGTTCGCTGGAAGGAGGCCGCAGAATTGACCAGTTGGGGCTGACCTTCAGACCTAATTTCTACACCTATGTAGGTGCGGACGGGCGCGTTTACAGAACGCTGGAAGGATTTGGCAATGAGCAGTACGAAGACAACATCCGCGGTAACTATCGCGATAAGGACGTGCTCATTACCGCCGGTATTCATTTGATGTATATTATCCCCGGTCAGGTGCGCTGCCCCGAACCGTTCAAAAAACGCTTCCGCAGACACCGCCTGTAATAACAACATTGCTTGTAATTTGTTGTAAAGCCATTCTGCATTAGGAATGGCTTTTTTGTTGATTATTTCTTCATGTGGGCTACTATTTTCTTCCGAATGGTAAACAATTGCTTGGCAACTTGCCAAAGCCCGTAAACTAATTTCTGTGCGGTAGCTTTCCCGAAAAAGTACAGATAAACGGCTGAGGCAACGGGGGAAAGCAACAGCAGCCATTCTTCCATTAATACGGCTTGATACAGCGGGTATATGTTGGCTGCACCCACAATGCCTTTCAGGCTGTTTTCCCAAAACGTGGTTTGTTTCTCAAAAGCATTTAAAAATGCAGTGGTTTTTTCAAAGTGCAGGTTAATATGCTCTTTGTAGTGATTGTGCCAGTCGGCAGGGTCATACTGCTCCTGTGCCGGATTAGGTATGAAATTGATGACATCGCCAAACCCAATGACAGTGCGCAGCATGAAGGTATTGCCCTGATAGGTAAAAGGTGTTTCTATGCTATGTCCGCCTTCTTTCAGCAAATTGCGGGCAAACCGAAGCGCACGAACAGGTTTTTGCAGCCATTCCGTGGTGTTTTTCCATAATTGAGAAAGGTTGCGTTCAGCAGGCATCACTTCTTACTGAAAATTTGATTGAACGATTTTCCGGCTAAGTTGATAACGGTAGTGAACAGCGTATTCCAAAACTGTGTGGAGGTGTTAATGGAGCGGTTATGCACGCCCATGATAATTTCCTTGATTTGCTCGGGCATGTTGATATACTGCGGCGTAATGTATGAGGTAACATCGCCTTCTACCTGAATAACGGTTTGCAGCACAATTTGCTCGGTACCTATCTCATAGGCTTTGTAAATCATACCCAGCATATCGGGCAGAAACGGCAGCTCAACGGCGCTGTTCATATGTCCCCAGTCCAAATCGTTGTTCCAAAGCGCGGTTTCCTGATGCGAGCGGAACGGCACGCATGACAGCGGCAACTCGCGGCGTTGATAACGCAAATAATTGAAATGCTCTTTATCTACGTAATAGATTTGCTTGTCTTCATCCTCGTGCTCGTTGCTTTGGGTGAGCGTATCAGGGGCAAGGTCGCGGCGGAACAGTTTAAATATCCCAATCACATTATAGCTCTGATTGCTAATCCGCTGCAAAATTTTATGACGACTGTTCAGCGTGTTCAGCTTGGCAGGGTCTGTTTCTTTCTGCATCAGTTCTTCCATCAGTTTCACGCCGCGCCCCGATTGGAGCGCCAATTCTTTAAAAGAAAACTCGCCGCCAAACTGCCATCGCAATACCTTGCCTGCATCTTCTGCCGTGATATCGGGGTCATTGGGCGACTTGACAAGCCCGTAGTCAATCAGCGTTTCCCGATAAATATCTGCCAGCTTGCGCAATAGTACCCGCTTGTTGCCGGGTATTTTTTCGGCAGACATATTTTGCTTAATAATAGTGTTGATTTCTAACCGCAACAGGTCAGAAGCAAGGTTTTTAATAAAATCACTCATTGAGCTTAGGTTATTAGCCGATGCAAAAAATTATTGAGCGTCTTCGTTGGGGTTGATAACAAACCCGGGGTTGTTGTCTGTAACAATTTCGTTGGAAAAACTGCTGCTCAAAGCAGTAAAACTGTCATTGGCGGCCGACAGACTGCTGCTGCTCATATCGGGTTGGGTAATATTGCTGCCGCCATAGGCCGGAGGCGGCAAATTGATATTAAGCGGCGCATTGCCTTGCAACTGTTGGTACATGTTTACCAATGAAAGAATTGTAGCAATATTGTTCTGAATGACCTGATAGCCGTGCGCTTCTTTCTCTTTGTGGAATTGTCGCACCCAGTCATAGCGCGAGGTGGTCAGTTCCTGACTCATGCGCACGGTGATATCGCCCATGAGCATATTGATGCGGCTTTCCAGAATGAGGTATTCACCGCCTGCGGGCTGTACGTTTTCCTTGCTGTCGAGCTTAAAATCGCCGACAATGGTTTTGATATCGAGCGTGGTCATGCGCGAAAGGCTGTCTTTGATGCGCTCCAAAAAACTGTTGAATTGGGAGTCCATGTTGTTCTGATTTTGAATTGGTAAGACAAGTTAATTAAAAATTTGTAAGCGGCTGCTTTTGTGCATAATCTGCCAGCAATTGTACAATGCCTGCCATATCGGTGTGTCCGCTTTCGTTCTCATATTGCCAAGTGTAGTAGGGCATGTGGTCGGGTGTCTGCCCGATTTTCCATTGGGAATCGGCCGCCTGCCACAGTTGAATACCTCTTTTGGCTAAGGCTTTTGTCAGCCAATAAGAACAGGTCTCCGACAAACGCAGGTCTGCATGTAATACTCGGCTTGTAGTCGGCATCGGGAAGTTGAAATGCCCGGTATAACGATTGAAGAACACATGTGAGCCCGAGAAGATATGGCCGATTTTGTCTTCAAGAACCAACTGTTCCGGCAGGTTGCCGTGCAATAAGTTGTCGTGGTCTATCAACCATAAAAAATCGGCTGTATGGATAGCCAACTCAATATGGTGCGAGCTGAGCAAAATGGCTTTGCCGTTTGTTTTTGCATACGCCGCGAGGCTGTTGAGCAGCAAGGCACTGTTGGCAAGGTCTAAATGTGCCAGAGGCTCGTCTAACAGCAGAACGGGGGTGTCCTGTGCAAGTGCGCGAGCTATCATGAGTTTTTGGCATTGCCCGTCGCTCAATTCTTCAATCAGACAATTTTGAAGGTCGGTTGCATGGGTGATTTGTAATGCCTGTTCAATCAGTTGGTGGTCGTGGGGGGTTAGCCTGCCCGTCCAGCCGGTATAAGGCGCTCTACCCAATGCAACGAGCTCATAGCCCGACATAAATTGCGTATGCGGCCGTTCGGTTAGCACAACTGCTATTTGGCGTGCCAGCCACTCATGGTTCGCTTGGGGCGAAACAGTTCCTGTTTCGGTGCGTATTGTGCCGCCGAGTGCAGGCAACAAGCCGGCGAGCGTGCGTATCAGGGTGGATTTTCCGCCGCCATTGCGCCCCAGCAAAATAGTGAGCGTACCGGCCGGCAAAGTCAGATTCAGCCCTTTGAGCAAAGGGTTGCCGGAGTAGCCGATGCTGAGTTCCTCACTTTGCAGCAGTATCATAAAGCCGTATGTAAACAAGCCCTAAGGACAGTCCTCAGGGCTTGCTGTAAAAAATTTTGGTTATGCTTTACTTGATTTCAAAATTGTAGTCGTCCATTACCTGTTGGTTTTGGTAAGTAACGCGGAACGTATATTTACCTGTTTCTAACTTAGGTTTGATATCAAATTCGCGTGTTACCATACCGTTGGCAGCAGGTGTAACCGCAGTGTTGATGAAGCGGTAAGGCTGACCGTTGCGATACAGGGTGATATAAAGTGTGCGGTCTGCACCTTCATCAAACATTTGCTCGCCAATGCGGAAAGTAACGGTGATTTTATCCACACGGCCGGCATTGTGTGTTTGTCCTTTCAGTTCTACGTCGTAGTCTTTGCCTAAGCCGCGCTTGAACAGGTATTTAGCTCTGAAATCGTACACGCGTTTGGCCACAGAGGTAGAGGTGCGTGCCTGCATGGTGCGAATTTGCTCCTCTTGTTGTTTAATGATGGCCTCAGCAGCAGCCAGCGCATCGCGAAGTTTTTCGTTTTCGGCTACTACGCTGTCAAGTTTCAACAGAATAGCGCTCTGCTCCTGATACATTTGGTCAAAGCGAGCTTTTTCTGCTTTGAGGGCTTCCAATTCTTTCTGTGCACCTTTAAACAGCTTGATGGTTTTGCTCAATTGTCCGCTCAGGCTGCGGTTTTTCTTCATGGCTTCGTCCAAGTCGGCTTTGGTTTTTGCCAACTGGCTTTTCAGGTCGCCGATGTAATTGCCGACGCTGCGGTCGCGAGAGGCGATAATATCGTTCAAACGACGCTCATACTGTATCTTATTGGCGCGAATCTGTTCTAATTTGGCAGCAGCTTCGTTGGGTTTGCCCGATAAAATACTTCTGTCGGCATTCACGGCTTCGGCAAGCTGTGCAAGTTCTACGCGTACCGAATCGGCATTCGGATAGGGGAAGCCGCCTTGTGTGTTATTAATTTCGGCATCATAGCGGGAGGCAAGCTCATCCAAATCGGAGCGCAATTCTTTCAAGGCTTTCTGGTCACGCTCGGTGTTGGTTCGGTTGACCCATATTGCACCGGCAATCAGTGTGGTTGCCAAAAGGACAGCTATCACGGCTGCCACAGTTCCTTTGTTATTCATAAGCAAAAGGGGGTTAAAATTGGGGATACAATGACAGTGAAATTATTTCTTTAAGTAAAGGTATGTATTTAATTCATTTACAGCAAGAAATGCTTTTGCGAAGGTAAGAAAAAATTTTTCTGCGCAAGAATTGTACAGCTAATTTTTGAACAAATTTTTTTTTGACCTAAATTTGCGGATTCAAAGCGGCTATATAACAGAAGCTACATCTGTTGGGTAGTCGCTGCTAACCAGGCAAATAATAGTTGTTCACCATAAAAACCTGAAATACTTTGGCTAAAGTCATTGACGGAAGAATCAACTTCTCTTCCATAAATCATCATTTGGAGTATCCGGACTTTCTTGACGTGCAGTTGCAGTCCTTTAAGGATTTCTTCCAATTAGAAACCCCTGCCGAGAAACGTCAGCACGAAGGGTTGTTCAAAGTATTCAAAGAAAACTTTCCTATTTCAGACTCCCGCGAAAATTTTGTGCTGGAATTTATTGACTACTTGGTAGACCCGCCCAAGTACTCAATTGACGAGTGTATTGACCGCGGACTGAGCTACAATGTGCCGCTCAAAGCCAAGTTGCGCCTTTCATGCAACGATAAGGACAACGAGGACTTTGAAACCATCGAGCAGGAAGTGTTCTTAGGAAATATTCCTTACATGACTCCTCGCGGTTCGTTTGTCATTAACGGTGCCGAGCGCGTTATTGTATCGCAGTTGCACCGTTCGCCCGGCGTATTCTTTGCGCAAAGCAAGCATACGAACGGTACGAAGTTGTACTCTGCCCGTATCATTCCGTTCAAGGGTTCGTGGATTGAGTTTGCAACAGACGTGAACAACGTCATGTATGCCTACATTGACCGTAAGAAGAAATTCCCGGTAACTACCCTGCTCCGTGCCATCGGCTACGGTTCAGATAAAGATATTCTGGATATCTTCGGTCTGTCGGAAGAAGTACCTGCCACCCGCGAAAACCTGCAATTGGCCGTTGGGCGCAAATTGGCGGCAAGGGTGCTGAAAACATGGTACGAAGACTTCACCGACGAAGAAACCGACGAGTTGTACAATATCATGCGCCACGATGTGATATTTGAGCGCGAGCACATCTTGGAAGCAGAAGATATTGACCTCATCCTTGACTCAGGCGTGTCTTCCGTTATTCTCCACCGCGAAGACATCAATGCGTTTGACTACGCCATTATTTACAATACGCTTCAAAAAGATACGTCCAACTCCGAGAAAGAGGCAGTTGAGCAGATTTATCGCCAGTTGCGCAATACGGAAGCTCCCGATGAGGCAACCGCTCGTGAAATCATCCAAAGCCTGTTTTTCAGCGACAAGCGCTATGATTTAGGCGAAGTTGGCCGTTACCGCATCAACAAGAAGTTGAACCTCAGTACAAGCATGGATGTGCGCGTGCTGACTAAGGAAGATATCATTGAAATTATTAAGTATCTCATCACGCTGATTAACTCAAAAGCGATTGTTGATGATATTGACCACCTGAGCAACCGCCGTGTCCGCACAGTGGGCGAGCAGTTGTATGCACAATTTGGCGTAGGTTTGGCACGTATGGCGCGTACTATTAAAGAACGCATGAACGTGCGCGACAACGAAGACTTCAAACCCGTAGATTTGATTAATGCACGTACGCTGTCTTCTGTGATTAACTCGTTCTTTGGCACCAACCAATTGAGCCAGTTCATGGATCAGACCAACCCGCTGGCAGAAATTACTCACAAACGCCGCATGTCTGCTCTCGGCCCCGGTGGTTTGAGCCGCGAGCGTGCAGGTTTTGAGGTGCGCGACGTTCACTATACCCACTACGGCCGCCTGTGTACCATTGAAACACCGGAAGGCCCGAATATCGGTCTGATTTCGTCGCTTTGCGTACACGCCAAAGTAAACTCCATGGGCTTCATTGAAACCCCTTACCGCAAAGTACAAGGCGGCAAGGTAGACATTGACGACAGCCACGTGGTGTACCTGACGGCAGAAGAAGAGGATAATCACTACATCGCACAGGCCAACGCAGCGGTGAATGCCAACGGCGAATTTGAGATTGACCGCGTGAAAGCCCGTTTTGAAGGCGACTTCCCGATTGTAGAGCCTACCGAATTGACCTATATAGACGTTGCTCCTAACCAAATCGTATCGGTGGCGGCTTCGCTGATTCCGTTCTTGGAGCATGACGACGCGAACCGTGCGCTGATGGGTTCAAACATGCAGCGTCAGGCTGTGCCGCTGCTGCGCCCCGAAGCACCGATTGTGGGTACAGGTCTTGAAAAGCGCGTGGCAATTGACTCACGCACATTGGTTGTGGCCGAAGGCGATGGCGTAGTGGACTACGTGGATGCCAATAAAATTGTCATCCGTTACGACCTTTCCGACGATGACCTGCTGGCAAGTTTTGAAGGTAACCTGACAACTTACAAGCTGACCAAGTTCCGCCGAACCAACCAAGATACCTGCATCAACCTGAAACCGATTGTTAAAAAAGGACAGCGCGTTACCAAAGGGCAGGTGCTGTGTGAAGGTTATGCAACCAATAACGGAGAACTTGCACTGGGGCGCAACCTGAATGTGGCATTCATGCCTTGGCAGGGTTACAACTTTGAAGACGCGATTGTTATTTCCGAAAAAGTAGTTCGCGAAGATATCTTTACTTCCATTCATATAGAAGAGTTTGAATTGGAAGTGCGCGATACCAAACGCGGAGAGGAAGAACTGACTTCCGAAATTCCGAACGTGAGCGAGGAAGCTGTTAAAAATCTGGACGAAAACGGTATCATTCGCGTAGGCGCAGAGGTGAAAGAAGGCGATATCCTGATTGGTAAAATTACGCCCAAAGGTGAAACCGACCCGACACCGGAAGAAAAACTGCTGCGTGCCATCTTCGGAGACAAAGCCGGTGATGTGAAAGATGCATCTATGAAAGCGCCTCCTTCCATGCGCGGTGTAGTAATTGATACAAAACTGTTTACGCGTCCGAAAAAGGATAAAGACGTGCGTGCCCGTATGAAGCGCGATGTAGAAGCGCTTAAAGCGAAGTACAGCAAACAGTTGCTGGCATTGCGTGCCGAAATGATTGACAAGATGTTCTCACTGCTGGACGGTAAAACCAGCAGAGGTGTTTATCATAAGTTTGGCGATGAAATTATTGCCAAAGGCATGAAGTTTACCCGTGCGAACATTGAAAGCAATCTGTTCCCGCCAAAGAATGCCTATCGCGATGAAAGCAACTACAACGTACCCGAGGAAGCAAACCTGATTGCCGATATCAACTTGGACGGATGGACAGACGATGAGCGCATCAATGGCCTGATTGCCAAATTGGTG
The DNA here is from genome assembly GCF_021206925.1 of Rhodoflexus caldus. Classification (NCBI taxonomy): domain Bacteria; kingdom Pseudomonadati; phylum Bacteroidota; class Cytophagia; order Cytophagales; family Thermoflexibacteraceae; genus Rhodoflexus; species Rhodoflexus caldus. The sequence goes on from NZ_JAJPRF010000003.1 coordinate 441,391, forward strand.
AAAAATTACAACATCAAACGCAACGAAATTACGGGTACGTTCAAGCGCGACCGCTTTACTCTTGAAGTAGGCGACGAATTGCCCGCGGGCATTGTGCAGTTGGCTAAGGTTTATATTGCCAAAAAGCGCAAGTTGAAAGTAGGCGATAAAATGGCCGGTCGCCACGGTAACAAAGGTGTGGTTGCGCGCATCGTCCGTGAAGAAGACATGCCTTTCTTAGAGAACGGTAAACCTGTGGATATTGTACTGAACCCACTGGGTGTACCTTCCCGTATGAACATCGGTCAGATTTACGAAACCGTTCTTGGTTGGGCCGGTTCAATTTTAGGGCGCAAATATGCAACACCTATCTTTGACGGAGCAACAGAAGAAGAAGTACAGAAAGAATTGGCCGAAGCAGGGTTGCCTTCTTGGGGGCGCACCGTGCTGTACGATGGTCTCACGGGTGAACCCTTTGACCAGAAAGTTACTGTTGGAGTTATCTACATGCTGAAACTGGGGCACTTAGTAGATGATAAAATGCACGCACGCTCTATCGGCCCGTACTCACTCATTACGCAACAGCCTCTGGGTGGTAAAGCACAATTCGGTGGACAACGTTTTGGCGAGATGGAAGTGTGGGCATTGGAAGCCTTCGGTGCATCCAATATTTTGCAGGAAATTCTGACCATTAAATCTGACGATGTTGCCGGACGTGCGAAAGCCTATGAGTGCATTGTAAAAGGTGAAAATATGTCCAAGCCGAATATTCCTGAATCGTTCAACGTATTGATTCACGAATTGCGTGGTCTGGCACTGGAAGTTACGATGGACTAACTGACAGTAATATAAACTACTGTAAAACAGCCTTCTGCGAAAAGCAGGAGGCTGTTTTTGTTTGTATGATAGATTGATTACATATACTGCTGCTAAATAGGTAAACAAATTGAATCGTGTCGCATATGTTTGATAGGGATTTTTTGATAGCTAAAATCATAGACTGCTGATTTTCAATGTCTTACTTCGCGTAAATATCAAGAGATTTGTGGACAGTAAACTAATTCCACAGGAAAAAATTGATAGAAAAACTGATGCAGGCAAGCGAAATATAGTGCAATACTAATGGGAAGCAGGTAAAGGCGGCAAATTAAGCCAATTGGTAAGTATGATGTTGTTATATGGTCTTTTATTTCAACTTTTTATGTTATAAATACCATCTTAGCTGTAATAGTTAAATAAATTAATCATTAAAAGTGGATATATGAAAAAAATACTACCGATAATTTGCTTATCTGCTTATTTATTTATTTATTACATCATGTTTAACCTAAATTCGAAAACAGATGAAAAACATGATGAAAATGATGGTTGCTGTGGCGGTGTTTGCTATGGCAGTGTTGGTTACACCGGAATCTACGGGCGCAGGAGTTCCTGAAGAGAAGATTGTACATAATACGTATAGTGACTGTGAAACCAGTTCCGGTCTTGGTGATGTGGTGTTTAGGGAGGAACGAATCCTAATTGATGAGATTGAGTTTATAGAAAGTTGATATTTATTCATGGCGGATTAATGCTGATTGCACTGTAGATATTACTGTTGATACAACCTGTACTCTTTAATGCTTGCAAACTGGGGTAAATTTTTTATGGCCTCAGTTTGTAGAAAAAATATTTATCCTATGTTTTACTTCATCATAATTATTTGCCGGTTATTTGCCGTAGCCTTCTACCCACAACCACCCATAAAGGCTGTGCGGGTAACATATAGCCATGTAAGCAAACAGATAGCCTCTGATCCTGCAAAGCTCGGTAAAGAATTTATCCGCACCCACGAGAATATTTTGGAAAGTACTTCGGCTCATTCAGTTTACAAAACTGTACCCAAGGGGACTTTTCAATCCAAGAGAAAAGCAACAGAGAAGGATGAAGCGATTAACCCTAAAATATTGGCAGGGCAGGAAGTAAAAGAGAGCTATAGTGTAGCTAATCAGCAGTTATTCAAGTTTTTTGCTGACAGATTGCAAGTATCGGTATATCTCATTGGTAATCAGAAGCTTCGTTCCGAAACAAGCCTACATGGCTATAACTGGGTATTGACGAATGAAAGAACTGTTATTGCAGGCATGAATTGCCAAAAAGCTACAACCGTTATGAGAGAGCAGCCTATTTCGGTAGAAGCATGGTTTACAGATGATATTGCTATCTCAAACGGCCCGTCTGTTTTTCATGGGCTGCCCGGGCTGATTCTAAAAATTGAAACCTCTCAGTACACGATTACAGCAGATAAGATACAGTTTACTGAGCCGCCTGTAATCAAAAAAACCCGTAGATGGTGAGCTTGTCAGACAGGAGCATTTACGCCAACGTATCAGAGAAGTATCAACAGAGGTACGACGGAGAGGATATTAAGAAAAATCTATGCCAGTTAATAGTTATCAAAACTATTGGTTGAAAAAGGCGGCAGAAGAAAAAGATCTAAGCCAATAAGGAACGATAACTAAATCATCTGGCGTATTTATGGTTATTACATGGTTACTTATTTAGTCTTTATATGTTGCAAACACCATCATATCTACAATAGTTAAGTTAATTAACCATTAAAAGTGGGTAGATGAAAAAAAATACTACCGATAATTTGCTTATCTGCTTATTTATTTATTTATTTATTGCATCATGTTTAACCTAAATTCAAAAACAGATGAAAAACATGATTAGAATGATGGCTGCGGTGGCGGTGTTGTTTGTATCAACTGCTGCCAACACTCCTAAGATGATTATTGAAGGCTGTATTCCTTCAACAGAAATTACAATTAGAGAATATATAGACTACACTTTTTTCTCGTATGGGCAATTTCTTATGCTATGGTCTTGTGTAGAGCACTCTATTGAAGTTGTTAAGGCTGATTGTAGCAGACAGAAATGGTCTCAAATTGATTGTGTACCGATGTAATGACAAAGTTCATGCTATCTGCATATGAATGACAGAGCATGGTTTCATAAATGAGAATTACTGACAATGAGAAAAAGTATAGTATTATCGTTTTTATGTTGCCTGATTGTACAGTTCTGTATTGCGCAGGCCGTTGAGGTAACTTACATCCAACAGGTGAAAAACATACCTCAGAAGGCGCGTGCTGATATGAGCGATGCTGCCCTGAAATTTTTATTCACTACTCGTGCCGTTTTACAGGCAACCAATGATGTTTCATGGTATCAGGAATTGGGGGAAATGGTTTTTACTGAGAAAAAATCTACTACCAACAAAGATTTACCTGCCAATCTGCCACTGAAACAAGAAGAAATAACTTCTATCCAATCGGAGAAAGTTTACAGGAAGTCTTTAAATGACACCTATAAGTCGTTTAAGGAGCAATCGCTGGTATTAATGTACCGTTCTGTGGCGCATGTTTTCCGTATAGAAGAGGTATTGCCTGCATATAACTGGACGATTACAAATGAGGTTGCTACTATTGCAGGTCTGATATGCAAAAAAGCAACGACTATGACTACTATGCAGCCACAATTGCCCGTAGAGGCATGGTTTACTGATGAAATTCCTATTTCCAGTGGTCCTGGTTCGTTTCACGGATTGCCCGGCTTGATTTTAAAAATAGAAACGCCTGTATTTTCTGTTGCGGCAGATAAAGTTCGGTTTGTAACGTCGCCTGTCATCAAAAAGCCAACAGAAGGGGAGCTCGTAACATCTGAACAGCTCATGCAGCGCATATCCCAAAGACCCAAAGCCGATAATTAAATCACCTTGTCTCTATGTTGTCTATATCATAAAAACACGTTTCACTTGCACTGCTGCTGTCTTTATTAGCCCCCCCCTCTCTTTGCCCAATCTGTTAGGATAGAACATGTGGAGGAGTCCAAACGAAAATTTCCACATTGAAAACCCTGAAATTAAGCGCTGGACAGATAGTCGCTTAGTAGCAGCAGGTGATTTATTTGAGTCGTTGAAAAAAATAGCAGAAGAAAAAATATCTAAGCCAGTAAAGAACGATAACTAAATCATCTGGCGTATTTATGTTATTACATGGTTGCTTATTTAGCCTTTACATGTTGTAAACACCATCATATCTACAATAGTTAAGCTAATTAACCATTAAAAGTGGGTATATGGAAAAAAATACTACCGATAATTTGCTTATCTGCTTATTTATTTATTTATTTATTGCATCATCTTTAATCTAAACCTAAAACAAAATGAAAAAGATGATTAAAATGATGGTTGCTGTGGCGGTGTTTGCTATGATGGCAGTTGTAATGCCTCTTGAATCTAAAGCATCTTCTAGTATTAAATCCCTAATCGTAAATGAAACAGGTAGTGCTAAAATTTTAATAGAGACAACGATTTCACCCACAGCTAAAGTTACGACTCCGCTGCGTAATTGTCAGAAAGTAACAGAGATTGAAATTAGTTTTTCAGAAGGAGATGTGTATTACAACGGTGTTCTTCATCATTGGGAGTGTACAGGGGTAAGTATTAAAGGACATGATGCTAATTGTAAGCCTATTCAAACAGAGATAGAATGGGACTGCATGATATATCAAGTTTACCAGGCGTAGATAAAAGTACAATAGTTTACTGTTTGATTTAAACTATTGTACTTTGAGTAATTTAATTTTTATATAATTTTTTATTTTAAATATTATGAATAATATAAAATGTATTTGCTTTTTTATATTTTATTTTTTACTAGGAGTCATTCCTTTACTACGTGCGCAATCTGTGCGAGTAGAATATTTAGAGGTATCTAAACGGGAGTTTAAGCCTGGCACCAGTCAGGCTGCTATGGATTTCATGCGATTTACGCAAACAGTTTTAACAACTGATGCAGAGTTATCTTGGTATGAAGCGCTTGGTGAAAAGTCATTTATCGAAACGCTGGATGTAAAAACTATCAAGCCTGAACTATTGCAGCAATTACCTCTGAAAGATATGGAGCAAGCCAATGTTCGCTCTTCAAAGATTTGGACAAAGAACAGAGCAAATGAATATAAATCATTGATAGCGAATCAAACTACATCATATATGTACATTGGGCATCAGAAATTTCACATAGAGTCGCCCATTTATACTTATGATTGGAAGATTACAGCAGATACTGCTACGATAGCCGGAATGCGTTGCAAGAAGGCTCAAACCACCTCAAAAAATGGTATTGCAGTGGAAGCATGGTTTACCGATGATATACCTATTGCTAATGGACCTGATATGTATCATGGATTACCCGGGCTGATTTTAAGAGTTGAGACCCCTCAAAGGATTATTTCAGCACAAAAAATTACTTTCATTGATGCTTTTGATATCAAGAAACCTGCGGACAGCGAACTAATTCCACAGGAAAAATTGATGGAAAAACTGATGCAGGCAAGCGAGATGGAGCGCAATGCGCGTGGAAAGCAGGTAAAGCCGGGAAACTAAGCAAGTTGGTAAGTATCATATTGGTTGCATGGTTACTTATTTAGCCTTTACATGTTGCAAACACCATCATATCTACAATAGTTAAGCTAATTAACCATTAAAAGTGGGTATATGGAAAAAAATACTACCGATAATTTGCTTATCTGCTTATTTATTTATTTATTTATTTATTGCATCATCTTTAATCTAAACCTAAAACAAAATGAAAAAGATGATTAAAATGATGGTTGCTGTGGCGGTGTTTGCTACCGTAGGCTTATTTTCCAACCATGCAGAGGCGTCAGCTAAGCCAATGTCAAAACAGAAGCATTTGAAATCAATGGCAAGTCCATTTAAAAGTATAAAGCTTGTAAAGGAAAAAGTGGTAGAGGGTTGTCAGGCTAGTACGGAAATTACTATAATGGCTTATTCAATTCTCGTTCTAGAAATAGATGGCTCTTATGGTTTTAGAGATTGTACACAGGTTTATGGCAGACATGTAAAGCCTAATTGTGAAATTATAGACTATCTGTCAATACCAGATTGTATTTAATTAATTATTTTTTGATGCTTGGATTATTATTGACTATTTATCAATAATAGACCAAGCAGCTATCTTATTATGTTTGATATTACTAATAATTAAAAAATGATTTATAAATCAATTTTATCAGCTTTTTTATTGGTTGTTACTTCTGGACTGTCTTGTTACGCTCAGAAATTGACTGCTCAATGTGTCCAAGTAGAATATCGCGAGGTATTGAAAGATGCTATTCTTAGTCAAATGCGGCCTGAAACTGCCTCTATGTTGAAGAATAAGAGAGCAATTTTGCGAGCAACAACAAATGAATCTTACTACGAGGAGTTGGGTAGTAAGACTCAGATCAAAGAAGTATCAGATCCCCCTCAAAAAGCTCCACTCCTCTTTGAAGATCAGCAGGGTGCTTCTTTGAACATGACAATGATACATAATGTAACCATGATGGACTGGTATAAGAATTTTGACTCTCAGAAGTCAATTCAGATATATCGGGTAGGTGATAAAAAAGCGCGTTTGGAAAACCCTCTTTACACACATGAATGGGAGATTACGAATGAGCGTGCGGTAATCGCAGGAATGAATTGTAAGAAAGCTGTTAGAAACCACCCGGAAAAGCCTGTTGTAGAAGCATGGTTTACTGACGAGATTCCTATTACAGGTGGCCCATCTGCTTTTCATGGACTTCCCGGACTCATCTTAAAAGTTGAAACAGAGCAGGTTATTTGTGAAGCGGAAAGAATACAATTTATTGAGCCATTTAATATGGAAACGCTTGTTAAGGGCGAGCTGCTTGATCCAAATACATTCAAGCAACGAATTTCTGAGTTATTCTCCGAATCATTTAAGGAACAGATGATGAAAAAGAACAAGTAAAATATTTCTATTCAGCGTTTTATTTTATCATGAAACAAGCAAAATTGTTATTTCTTGCTACGCTACTGTCTTTATTAGCCACCCCTCTCTTTGCCCAATCTGTCAGGGTAGAATATGTGGAGGAGTCCAAACGAAAATTTCCACATTGAAAACCCTGAAATTAAGCGCTGGACAGATAGTCGCTTAGTAGCTGAGGGTGATTTGTTTGAGTCGTTGAAAAAAGTAGCAGAGGAAAAAAGACCTAAGCCAGTAAAGAACGATAACTAAATCATCCGGCATATTTATGGTTATTACATGGTTGCTTATTTAGCCTTTACATGTTGCAAGCACCATCATATCCACAATAGTTAAGCTAATTAACCATTAAAAGTGGGTATATGAAAAAAAATACTACCGATAATTTACTTATCTGCTTATTTATTTATTGCGTCATCTTTAATCTAAACCTAAAACAAAATGAAAAAGATGATTAAAATGATGGCTGCTATGGCGGTGTTTGCTATGGCAGTGTTGGTTACACCGGAATCTACAGGTGCAAGTGCGCCTAAGAAAGTTAGGATTGGCGACTGTCTTCCAGGTACTTATGACGCAGCCGCCTCGTTTGATGTAGAGGTTTTTGTTTTAGAGGACTTGCCAGCCACATTGCATTGTGACATAAAGTTAAAGGTTACAATTAGTCCTGATTGCACAAGTTCTGCAAAAGTGACAAAAACAGATTGTTATTTTATTTAAGTAGTGCACAAAATATAGTATCCTTTCAAAGGATGTCAAGTATTTGATTTTTAGACTATAGGAATCGTGCATCCTAAAGATGATGCTGTATTTTAAATTGCTCACTTACTTATAGTAATTAATTTAGTTATTTAAGGATAATGATTGTTATTTAAATAATAGACCTTTTGGAAGTTAAAATACTGAAAATCAATTGATTGAAAATTTCAACTTGTAATTATGTAAGCCTGCGGTTAATTGGAAATTTTCTAATATCTGCTCTTTTTGCTTCACTCTGCTTCTAATC